>JANXVE010000084.1 GCA_025351825.1 Chamaesiphon sp. 341R_metabat_111
GACTTCGTTTCGAGATCTAGATCCCCCCTAGCCCCCCTTTTTAAGGGGGGAACCGGATCCGGAAGTCCCCCTTTTTAAGGGGGATTTAGGGGGATCTCTAGAGTTTTCGCTTTTCTCCAGACTTATGTATACACCGTAGCCCCTTAGAAAGGGGAGGGCTAGGGTGGGGTAAAGATCTACGCATCAACTCAAACAAACTTGTGGCGTGGTAGCCTTAAAAGGAATTTTTATTTCTTGCTTTGCTTAACCGCTTTCTTGCTGGTTTTCGCCTGAGCTAACAGCGAAGTCGCAAAAGAAATCGCGTCCGTGGCTGACTGACCCCCAGCAATTTGGGCGATCTCATCGCGGCGTTGCTGCTGGGAGCTGAGTTCCTCAATCCGCACGATCGTTCTTTCTGTGACGGGATCATCACCGTTATGGTGATTGTCTGAGCCAGTAGTTTGCTTGGCAACTCGAAAATGTCGATCGGCCATTGCTGCAATTAAGGGCTGATGGGTGACACAGAGAATTTGCTGAGACTGGCTGAGGTGGTGGAGTTTGGCGGCGATCGATTGAGCGACTTTTCCCGATACACCAGCATCAATTTCATCAAAGATCAGCGTACCCGCGCCACCATTATTGGAAAAACAAGCTTTGAGAGCTAGCAGAAACCGACTCATTTCCCCGCCAGAGGCGGTGGCTGCTAGTGGTTGGAGTAGTTCGCCAGGATTGGGACTGAAGTGGAAGTTGATACTATCACCACCAATCGAGGTTGGTGTCTGAGCGGTGATTTTGACTTGGAACTGCACCTTGTCCATCGCCAGGGGCTTAAGTTCATCGATCAGTTGTTGTTCGAGACTGGTAGCAGCTTGCTGGCGGAGAGCCGTTAATTTTTGGCACGCTTGGGCTAATTTAGATTGAGACTCCTTAGCCTGTTGTTCCAGTTCTTCGAGGGATGCTCCCGCCCCTGTGAGCTGATTGAGTTCAGTTTGGACACTGAGTTCATATGCGATCGCATTCGTCAGGCTGGGACCATATTTGCGGCAAATTAGCTTGAGACTGCGAATCCGCTCTTCAATTTCAATTAATCGATCGGGATCGGCTTCGAGTGCGTCACCATAATAATTGATTTCTCTTCCGGCTTCGTTAACTTGGGCGAGGGCATGGCTGACGAGATCGAGGGTAGATTGGAGAGTAGGATCGATTTCTACCATGTCAATCAAAGTAGATTCGGCTTGACCTAAAAGATCCGCAACTGCGATCGGTCCACCTGTATCATTTTGATAGAGTAATTGGTAAACAGCGTAGCTCTGTTGCTGAAGATCGACGACGTGACTCAAGCGTTGCCCTTCGGTTTCCAGATCGATTAGTTCATCCGCTGTTGTCAAGCCAACTTCGGTAAATTCTCGCGCTTGGTATTCGAGCAGATCGATCCGCTGGAGCCGTTGCTGCTCATTCTGTTGACGATCGAGCCAACTTTGATAAACTTGGTTGTATGCAGCATACAGGGTGGCAATACTGTTCCGCTGTTGGAGCAGGGTTGTTCCACCATAGAGATCTAGTAGCTCGCGTTGGTGAGTGGTATTGGTAAGCTGAATTGTCTGTCCCTGCGCCGTAATCTCAATCAGCAGTTCACGCAATTCTTGGGTGAGCTGACGATTGCAAATCGAGCCATTGACGCGCAGCCTCGATCTCAGACTACTACCGTTCAGACTCAATTCCCTACTGCAAATCACCGTATCATCTGTTGAGTCCAACTCTCGATCGACTAGCCATTGGCGCACTCGATCGGTAAGATCGAATGTACCCTCCACAGTCGCTTTCTCCATCCCCGTGCGAATCATCCGTGGTGTCGCTTTACCGCCTAAGATGAGATCGATCGCATCCAAAATAATCGACTTTCCCGCCCCAGTTTCGCCAGTCAGCACATTCAATCCCGCCCCAAATTCTAGTTCTAGCTCATCAATGAGGGTAAAGTTTTGAATGTGGAGAGAGAGTAGCATTTAGGAATTGGGTTTAGTGTTTAGGCTTTGGGTCTAGGCTTTAGGCTTTAGGTTTTGGACTTTAGGAATGGGAGCATGGATAGAACTTACGCTAATGTAGATCTGTTGCATTAGCTTACTTCTTCCTTCCTAAAACATAAAGCCTAATCCCCAAAGCCTAAAGCCTAATTTAAGGTTCCGCCGGATGATGGAAGCCGTGGGGATGGATAATGAATTAGAGTGGTCAAGCAAATATAGCCCCGACATTGATTTTGCCATGAATGAGCCAGACAATTTTCCCACTCTGAATACATCAGCTATTCAAGTTGCCAGACAAGATCTACCCGACTTGAAAATCTATGGCTATCAAGTATATGAGAAATTGTCTGAGCAGATCGATCTGGGTAGAGTTAGCTATCTGGGACTAGATATCAGTTTAGATCGGTTAGTGGTAATTAAAGAGTGGCGAAGACTTGCAGAACAAACACCACCACTAGACTATGATAACTATCTACCAAAGATCGATCGTTTACAACAAATCGACCATCCTAGTATTCCCCGTTACCTAAATTCTTTTGCAACGCCAACCGGATTTTGCGTCGTGAGAGAGTACCAATCGGGAATCTCACTCGCAGAACTAGGCGATCTTCCAGCTTCGGATATTCGACTCGTCGCAGATGCAGTATTGAAGATTTTGACAGATCTTCATCGTTTAACGCCAGCGGTGATTCATCAAAATATCAAACCAGAGAATATTATCTTCATTAGTGAACCAACACTAAAGATCTATTTGGTCGATTTTGGCCTAACTCCTGCTACAGTTGCTCATGGTAGTGTGAGTAAACTTGGATTTGCATTACCACCACAGTTACTAGATCGAAGTCAGACTTCAAGTTCTGATATTTATAGTTTGGGCCTGTCATTAATCTGCCTGCTTACAGGTACAGCGACAGCTCAAGTTGACGATTTATTCGACAGCAACTATCAAATCCAATTCCAACAGCTACTACCACCAAATACCGATCCACAACTAATTAAGTCCCTAGAAATGATGGTCGAGCCTCAACCTCAAGATCGCACAATTGGTCCGAATACAATTGTTTCAGTCAAAAGCCATCGCTCCAGTTCTAAGCAAGCTCTGGGAGAGCTGAGAATGAGCTTAGATGATATCTCTGTACCTAGAAAAAAAATTAACTGGGTAAAGTGGGGAATTGGGATTGGTGCCTTACTTGGCGTGGGATTAGCTACTCGTCTGTTCGTATTCCCTGATGATGGTGAACCTAGTCCTGCTGAAATTGTCAAGAATCAAGCACTTACTGAAAAAGCTAATTTTGCCGCATCAGATCGAGGACAATTACTTAAAGAGAAACGCTGCCCTAACTGCAACTTTAGCTATCAGAATTTTTCCAAAGCAGAATTATCTGGTGCGATCGTTTCCCAATCAATTTTCACTGGAGCTGACTTTTCCAATGCTAATATGAATCTGGCAATCTTCAAGGATGCCGATCTGAGTGGAGCTAATTTTGCGAAAGCAAATCTTCAAAACGCTGCCTTTTATGGTGCTAAATTCATGGGTACAAATCTCGTCGGCGCAAATCTTAGCAACGCAAAACTAGTCTATGCCAAACTAAAGGGAGCTTGGCTACGGGATGCAAATCTATCGCGTGCAGATCTCAAGTTTGCTGAAATTCAGCAGGTGGATCTGAGTCGTGCAAATCTCACAGGTGCAGATCTCAGCAACGCCGATCTATCCTACACCAATCTCCGCAGCGCAATCCTAACTGATGCTAAATTAGAAGGTGCAATTTTAACTGGAGCAACTATGCCAGATGGATCTACACATCCTTGAATTAATTGAGAATTGAGAATTGAGAATTGAGAATTAATACAGATCTGTAGGTTGGGTTTCATTCTTCAACCCAACACACTTCACTAGATTTATTTATTTACCAGAATTTAACTGTTGGATATAATTGACTTCTGCTTGCCAGTATTCAGGTAATGTATCCCAGGGATTCTTGTTGAGAGTATTGATACTATCATTAGTGATGTAGATATAGCCAAGATTATTTTTGATAGCTCGATCGAGTATGCTTTTCATCAGCTTCCGATTGGCTGTGGTATGTACTAGTGCTGCAAATTTTTGAGCGGGATAGTTTTTCTGATACTTTGTTGGAGCATAGCTGCTCCAGTTCTTTTGATAATTTTCAAAAGTGATGATAATATCTGCAACTCCCTGAGCGAGATACTTTTCATCCAAGCTTACACCTGGATTAATGATGACGTTATAGTCTGTAGATTTAGATTTAATGTGTTGATATAGCTGATGATAGTAACTTGCTTTCTCTATTGAGCTAGCTGCTTCATCGATAAAAATACCATCGATTTTAAAGTGTGTTGTATAGATATCGATATCTAATTTAACAGATTGGATATCCCGCTTACTATAGTTACTTGGGACGTAACCAACAATTTTTATTCCTGCTTGATGTAGATCTTTAATTCCCTGTTGATAATCTGTATTTGGTGGTGCATTATTGGGGCCACTATTCGGATTGATAATTGCGATGATCGATACCTTTTTTGCAGCAGCAATTACTTGTTTCCACGCATACTTATTTTTATCATACCAATTGGGATAGATATATAGTGGTAGCAAAACTTGTAGCTTTGGCTGGTGATTCGATCTGGTGTTCAAAATATTTTGCCCAGTTACACCCAGTGTTGGATCGATCGTCAAGCAATTACTAATTAAAGCAGTTGTTAAAATCCGAACTAATTTCGAGATCTTCACATTTTTCAACCACTGAGCCACCATAGACATCCTAATCGATCGTTTTGGCACAAGAAAAGCGTAAGATAATAGTCGTCGTTGGCAAAGCCTGCGCTCAGCGCAATCGTCTAAACTCATGAATAGAATCCTAGAACCAGAAGTCATGGATACATGGCTGGAAGCAACAGCTTATGATGCAATGGACTTTGAATCGGTTAATACGGCATTTACGACAGATGCGATCGATTTAGATCCTCATGCTATCAAAATCTTGGATGTTGGTACTGGCACAGCTCGAATTCCCATTCTGATGTGTCAACAACGACCTCAATATCTAATTACCGCGATAGATTTGGCACAATCGATGCTGATTATCGGTCAACGAAATGTAGAAGCAGCAGGACTAAATCAACGAATTAGATTAGATCGGGTAGATTCTAAGCGAATGCCCTATCCAGATCTAGAATTTGACATGATAGTTTCCAACAGTTTAGTTCACCACGTACCCGATCCATTGTCGCTTTTTCAAGAGTTTAAACGATTAGTCAGACCAGGCGGTGCAATTTTAATTCGCGATCTAATTAGACCAGAGAACGGTACTATTGTCAATAATTTAGTTGCAAAAATTGGCGAAGGATATGATGCTCATCAACAGCAGTTATTCCGTGATTCACTAAATGCAGCACTGACTTTAACTGAAGTTCAAGAGCTGATCGATCGAGTAGGATTAGCTCAAGTAAAGTTATCTCAATCTTCCGATCTACATTGGACGATCGAACGAAAAAGAATATCTATTGCTTGATAAGTATCCTCACATCTTGCACCAATACATATTAGCTATTACTAGGCGTAGATCTAGGGTACCCACAAGGGGCACCCCTACAGGTAACTTGTAGGTACGCTAAGATCTGTGCTTAATACTTTTCTGAAAATTTAGTTATCAACTATCAATTATCAACTAATTAACATGATTAAAATATTAGATCGCAAGTTTTGGTTTGGGTTGTTTGTTACTACTGGAATAATATTATCATTAATTAATCCGACAATATCTCTGCCTCAATCTGTACTAACCAAGCCACTTAGGGAAATCAGAGGCGTGTGGATTACCAATGTTGATAGCGATGTCTTATTTACACGCGATAGGTTAGCAACTGCGATCGAAAATTTACGGGCATTAAACTTCAATACTATCTATCCAGTAGTTTGGAATTGGGGCTATACAACTTACCCCAGCAAGGTAGCTAAACAGACAGTTGGCAGTAGTTTCATGCCCAAGAAATCTGCTGGAATACTAATCAACCGTAAGCTAAATTCAACCGAAGGACTCGAAGGACGTGATGTGCTCCAAGAAATGGTAGTTCAAGGGCACAAGCAAAAGCTAGCAGTAATTCCCTGGTTTGAATTTGGATTTATGCTGCCAGCTACTACAGATCCGGCTGGCTCAGACTTTGCCAAGCTTCATCCCGATTGGTTGACTCAAAAACAAGATGGCGGATTTCTCTGGAAAGAAGGCAAGGATCCGCGTGTGTGGCTCAATCCCTTCAAACCTGAAGTCAAGAAATTCATCATCGATTTAGTTGTCGAAGTCATCACAAAATATGACGTAGATGGCATTCAATTTGACGATCACTTTGGCTTACCGTCGGAATTTGGCTACGACAAATTCACAGTCGATTTGTACAAGAGCGAACATCAAGGCAAATTGCCGTCCAAAGATTTCAAAAACGAAGAATGGATTAACTGGCGCGCCGATAAAATCACTGCTTTAATGCGCGACTTATTCACCGCAATCAAAACGGCAAATTCTAAAGTAATCGTGTCAATATCCCCCAATCCACAAACCTTTGCTAAAAGTTTCTTCTTGCAAGACTGGGCGAAATGGGAACGACAAGGACTGGTAGAAGAATTGCTAATTCAGGTGTACCGAGACAACTTGGGTACATTTATCGGCGAACTTCGCAAGCCAGAAGTAAAAATAGCCAGTCAACACATTCCAGTCGGCATTGGCATCCTGACAGGCGTGAAACCCAAGCCGATCCCCATGACTCAGATTCAATCTCAAATTGCTGCTGTCCGCAAAGAAGGTTTAGGAGGCGTATCCTTCTTTTTCTATGAAACACTGTGGAAGCTAACTAAAGAATCAGAGGCAGCGCGAAAAGATGGCTTCAAACAAGCATTTAGTAAGTTCGTAGATCGATCGGTCATAATTAAATAGTAGCTAGTTGAGCGGTTATGGAATTACCAGAATTAGATTCAGAAACGATCGATCGAGTCCTAGAAATGGCTTGGGAAGATCGGACTACATTTGAATCGATCGAACTGCAATTTGGATTGCAAGAAAAGCAAGTCATCGCCCTAATGCGACGAGAAATGAAAGCTTCCAGCTTCCGCATGTGGCGCAAACGTGTCACAGGTAGAACTACTAAACACGCTACTCGCCGCGACTTCATTGCTGGGCGGTTTAAATCTCAGAATCAGAAAGGGTAAGTGAGTAAAAGCAGAGATCTTCGAGTACCCATTAAGGGCACCCCTACAGGTTAATTGTGTAGGGGTGTCCTTAATGGATACCCTAGATCTACGGTTAGCACAAGTATTTTCAAACTAGTGCAAGATGTGAGTCTATTCTATTTTTCTATCACTCCCAACTCCCAACCTCAAACTCCCTCAAATGATCGATTCCACCCAAAAAATCGAAGCCCAAGCCCGCGAAATTGGCTTCCATGCGGTGGGTATTGCCTCGATCGACTCAACTACTACCCAAACAGCGACAACGCGGCTGCAAGAGTGGTTATCGTTGGGCTATCAGGCGGAAATGGGTTGGATGTCCGACCCCCGCCGCCAGGATATTTACCAGGTGATGCCTGCTGCCAAAACTGTAATCGCAGTCGCGCTCAATTACTACACTGCCCATCAACGCCCCGCAGGTTCAGAATATGCCAAGATCGCTCGTTATGCTTGGGGACGAGATTATCACAAAGTACTTACAAAAAAGCTCAAGCAACTAACAGCTTGGCTCACCCAAGAATTTGAAGGTGTAGAAGCGCGTCATTATGTCGATACTGGACCAATTCAAGATAAATTCTGGGCACAATCAGCGGGAATTGGCTGGATTGGAAAAAATGGAAATGTGATTAATCGTCAATACGGTTCGTGGATATTTTTAGGTGAAATTGTCACCAATTTGGATTTGATTCCTAGCGATCCCCATGTACAACATTGTGGGACTTGTACGCGATGCATTTCTGCTTGCCCAACAGGAGCAATTGTCCAGCCTTTTGTTGTCGATGCCAATCGATGTATTGCTTATCATACGATCGAGAATCGTGCCCCAACATTGCCGCCAGAAATTGCGAATAATTTGCAAAGCTGGGTGGCTGGATGTGATATCTGTCAGGATGTCTGCCCCTGGAATCAACGATTCGCACAACCTACAGATGTAGCCGATTTTCAACCGATCCCCAGTAATCTCAGTCACAAATTAACCGACTTGGGATCGCTCGATGATGAGGTATGGGATCGCAGCTTCAGGGCATCGGCATTGCGTAGAATTAAACCAGGGATGTGGCGGCGCAATGCTCTAGCAAATCTTCCCGATTGGGATCCCAATCGATCGTAAATTAGATTACAATTCTAAAACCAGCCTCGGCTTCCCTGACATGCAAAACAACTCTAAGCTCATCATTTTTGATTTTGACGGTACCCTCGCGGATACGTTGAGTGCGTTGTTGCGAATTACCAATCGATTGGCACCAGAATTTGGCTATCCCCAGATTAGTGATGAGCAATTGGCAAATCTCAAATATTTGAGTTCTTGGGAAATTATTAGATTTTCCAAAGTTGCATTGTGGAAGCTCCCATTCCTATTAAAGCGGGTGAAAGAGGAGTTTCCAGGTGAAGTGCGAAATGTGAAATTCTTTCCTGGCGTAATTGAACTACTAAACACACTTAAACTTCAAGGCTATCGATTGGGAATTGTGAGTTCCAATTCTGAATCAAATATTCGATCGCTCTTGAAAGAAAATCAGATCGAGGATCTGTTTGAATTTGTAACTGGTGCCTCTACTTTCGGTAAAGGGAAAGCGATCGGTAAACTAATTAAGCAGTATCATTGTTCTAAATCTGACGTAATCTACATCGGGGACGAAATTAGAGATATTCAAGCAGCTAGATCGATCTCGATCCGCGTCGTCTCTGTTGGATGGGGCTTCAACGCGCCTACGGCTCTAATGGATCGGCAGCCAGATTTATTGATTACCAAACCCCTCGCCCTCCTCAACGCTTTGGCGCGATTTTATCCGGCTCCAACGAGTCCTTTTGCTGTTTAGCTGTCGCTGAGTCAACTCACATCTTGCACCAGTTTGAACAGACTAGTAATAAGCGTAGATCCAGGGTACCCACAAGGGGCACCCCTACAAGTTATCTGTAGGGGTGCCCTAAGATCTACGCTTATTACTAGTCTGTATGTATTAGCACAAGTGTGTGTTGATATTTCTATAGATCGCTCTTCCAAGTACCGTGAAAACCCATTGGCACCACACTAGGCAAACCCAACCGACAAACTGGAGATTCATCTAGCCTGTCGCAATCGTAGATCCAGACTTCACTCTGATGATTTTTGCCATCATAGACAACAGTGAGAATCCAACCTCTAGCATCATCGAAGTTATCCACAACATGAATCGGTTCAGTTGGATATAGATGTTTGTCGAGATTTGCTGTAGTTAAAGTTTGAGATTGTCGATCGAATCTGCCAATTGTCCCAACTAATTCTTGATGGAGAATAGTGTCCAGCTTGTGAACTGCCAGATATGTATATCGCCAATCAGTACCAACTTGAGATTGTTGAACCACTGGAAATTCACAGCTACGATCGATTAATTGCTCACTACTAATTAGTTTACCGACATTCGGATCGATGACTAATTGCCACAGTGTACCGATTGCCTCAGTTTGAGTGGTACCAGCAGCAACTTCTCGCAAAAATTGGTTGGTGTCAAAATCTGGATACCTGACTAAATCACAGACGATATTACCATCAGCATCGACACAACCATTCCCGAAATGCCATTGATACCAAGGTTCGGTAGTGAAATTACAAACCAGACTGAGATTATCTCGATCGAATATCATAATCTGAGTACCGAGTTCTGGCTTCCAGCGAATTGATTCACTATAGCTAGCCAATCCCAACACGACTGGGAGTGGTTGAATTTCGATCGGTGGAATACACACAACTAGATACTTACCAACCATCAAAAAGTCATGAATAGTTGTCAGACGCGGTAACTTATGTTGAGTATGATTGATAACTTTGCCACTGCGATCGCTCACATACAGATTTAGCTTAGGCTGGATCCCGATCGAGATCCCAAAATTGTAAATATGTCCCGAAATTGGATCGACTTTGGGGTGAGCCGAATAAACTAATGGCACAGAATTGAACTCTAAATTATCCGTGCCAATCGTCTCCAAACTATCCAAATCCAGTGCGTGAGGCATTCCACCTTCCCACAATGCCAATAATCGATCGGGTAAAGCCAACACCGAAGTATTTGCCGCATTCTTCACCGATTGCCCCCGCCGCTCCCAGATATTGCCAGATGGTAGCATCCCATAATTACCATACAACCACCGTTCGACCTTACTTTCAGCCTGATAGCCCTCAGTTTGAACATACTTATACACCCCACTAGCAGCCCCCTCAGCAAACCTAACGGCTAAAATAGCCCCATCCCCATCAAACCAGTGTCCCACCCGCTTACCAGCCCGTTCTAGCCTTCCTGGGCCATTGCGGTAGAGAGTGCCAGACAGTCCCGCTGGAATTGCACCTGCAAGAATTTCTAGTTGTGTATGAGAGAATTCGGGAGCAGGTGTTGCTAGAGCTTGACCCCACAAAGGTTTGGTCGTTGATGGTTTGGAAGTAGTAGTCATTGGTAAAGTTAATAACCGATTGGCTGACATATCACCGATTGGCTGACATATCTTTGATTTCAATTTTACAGTGATTCTTCAGAAGTTGGCAGACAACATCAACACACATTTTTCCTTTACTCGATCGCGAGATTAAGGGGGTCCAGATAATTAGTCTATCGACAACGAAGTATTACTGCTGATACTAAAAACATTAGCTATTATTTGGCGATCGATATTGTAACAATACATCTGCGAAAATACTCCTAAAGATTCTAGATTATTGCTAGTAGGTGGCTCGATCTGGAATGTTGCGGTCGATCGAGCTAAAATGATTTTAGATCCAAGCTCCATCTGAAGTAGAGTATTTGATGCCAGCCAAAGACATATTCCACGATCCTTTCAAAACATTTATCAAAATGTGCTAAGGCGGACAGAACCAGATCGAGTACTCTATTTGGCTATTCGCGAGTCAACATTTATTAAATTATTCGAGCAAGAAATTGGTCAAATATTACTTGAAAATCAAGTTGTTAAAATCTTGACATTCAATCCTGAAACAGAGGAGATACAAAGATGGATAGATTAGATAGTTGCCGCGAAATCATCTGTGAAGTGCTAAAATCGTATCTTGATATCACTTACGCTAATGTGGATTTGAAAAATCGCGAAATATTCGACCGAGAAACGGATAGATATATCATCCTCTCAGAAGGTTGGCAGCAACAACATCATCTCCATAGCTGCTTAATTCATGTCGAAATTATCGATAATAAAGTCTGGATTCAGTTAGACAATACGAAAGATGACATTGCAGAAGAATTAATCAGTGCAGGTATCCAAAAATCAGATATTGTACTCGGTTTCCATGAACCTGAAATTCGTCAATATACTGGATTTGCGGTTGTCTAAAAGTTATTTTAGCCATTCCTCAACATATAGCCATTAGCAAATTGTCCCGCTAACTGGGCGATAATTAATTACATAATAATAGACTCCCAATCTCAGCTCCTACCATGTCAGAAATATCCATCGAATCTACCCTCCACGAAGAGCGACTATTTAGCCCCTCGGCTGAATTTTCCCAAGCAGCTCAGATTAAAAGTTTGGCAGAATATGAAGCTCTCTATGCCCGTGCTCAAGCCAATCCCGAACAGTTTTGGGCAGAACTCGCCGAGAACGAACTGCATTGGTTCAAAAAATGGGACAAAGTTTTGGATTGGCAGCCGCCATTTGCCAAGTGGTTTACAGGCGGTAAGATTAATATTTCCTACAACTGTCTCGATCGACACCTAACTACCTGGCGCAAGAATAAAGCTGCCTTAATTTGGGAAGGCGAACCAGGTGACTCCCGCACTCTGACTTATGCTCAATTGCATCGGGAAGTCTGTCAGATGGCGAACGCGCTGAAGCAGATGGGTGTAGTTAAAGGGGATTTAGTCGGGATTTACATGCCGATGATTCCTGAAGCGGCGATCGCGATGCTGGCATGTGCCAGAATTGGGGCGGTACATACCGTCGTCTTTGGTGGCTTTAGTGCTGATGCCCTGCGGGATCGACTCTCGAATGGTAAAGTTAAAGCGGTAATTACTGCTGATGGTGGCTGGCGGAAGGATGCGATCGTACCGCTAAAAATTCAAGTTGATAAAGCACTTGAAAATGATGCTTGTCCTACCGTGCAAAGCGTTTTGGTAGTCCAACGCACCAAGCAAGAAATATCAATGCTGGAAGGCAGAGATATCTGGTGGCATGAGATTCAGCCGACTGTCTCCGCCGACTGTCCCGCCGTTGAAATGGATGCTGAAGACATGCTATTCGTCCTCTACACCTCCGGCAGTACAGGCAAACCCAAAGGCGTAGTCCACACAACTGGGGGCTACAACCTCTACAGCCACATCACCACTAAGTGGATTTTCGATCTTAACGATACCGATGTCTACTGGTGTACTGCCGATGTCGGTTGGATTACCGGACATAGCTACATCGTCTATGGCCCATTATCCAACGGTGCGACCACAGTTATGTACGAAGGCGTAACTCGCCCATCGAAACCTGGATGTACCTGGGACATTATCGAAAAGTATGGCGTAACCATCTTCTACACCGCCCCCACAGCCATTCGCGTCTTCATGAAAATGGGCGAAGAACTGCCCAACGCCCGCAACCTCTCTTCCCTGCGGCTGCTCGGCACCGTCGGCGAACCAATCAATCCTGAAGCCTGGATGTGGTACCACCGCGTGATTGGGAAAGAGAAATGTCCGATCGTCGATACTTGGTGGCAAACTGAAACTGGGGGAATTATGATTACCGCCCTCCCAGGTGCAATTCCTGCCAAACCAGGTTCCGCCACTCGCCCCTTCCCTGGCATCATTGCCGAAGTCGTCGATCTCGATGGCGACACTCTCCCCGCCAATAATGGCGGCTACTTGGCTGTAAAATATCCGTGGCCAGGAATGATGCGAACAGTGTTTGGCGACGATGAACGCTTTCGCACCACCTATTGGGAACACATCGCCCCCAAAGATGGCAAATACATGTATTTTGCAGGTGATGGAGCGCGTCAGGACGAGGATGGTTATTTCTGGGTGATGGGACGGATCGATGACGTTCTAAACGTCTCTGGGCACCGTCTCGGGACAATGGAACTCGAATCCGCCCTCGTCTCTCATCCCGCTGTCGCCGAAGCTGCTGTTGTCGGCAAACCAGATGAAATCAAGGGCGAAGAAATCGTGGCTTTTGTAACTTTAAATAGTAATTTTGTTGGAGATGCAAGTTTAGCTAAAGAGTTACAAAAACACGTTGGTACTGAAATTGGGGCGATCGCCCGTCCTGGTGAAATTCGCTTTACTGATGCGCTACCCAAGACTCGATCGGGTAAAATTATGCGGCGATTACTTCGCGATTTAGCCGCAGGCAAGGAGGTTTCTGGTGATACTTCCACACTTGAAGATCGCAGCGTATTAGATAAGTTGCGAGGTAGTGATTAGACTACTTAATTAACCAAGATGAACCTAATAAACTCTTAAGGATTAGGTTCATTTTGTCAGATAATCTAGCATTACTGTATTTGTAGAGATATTTTGTGACAACTAGAACCGCAGCCATCGAAACAGTTCAGTCAATAAAACAAGAATTATGCTGTATCAGATTCTCCTGGGTTTTCACCGATCGATTGTTGTGAAGAGTGACGGATATGAAGAATGCGAACTCTGGGTACTTTTCCGATCTCTAATATAGTGAACAGAATTCGATATGACGTGCGGCTTCTGCCATAGAGCAATTACCGAATATCCTGGCTAAAATACTTATTCTCTAGTGCTAAAGAACACCGATTTGGCATCACTGACAGAGACTCAATTGCCTCAATCAATCCGCCGTGCCACTGGCTTGCTTTAACTGGAGAAGTAAGCTGAGATAAATTCAAAAATGCTGCGTCTATCTCAGCTTCAGCAACGCTGGAGATTTCAATTCGATATTTCATGCAGACAGATTATACTTTTGACGCTGCTCACTGGCATATTCGCCAAAGGAGCGAAATTTCCCAGTTGAGAAATCATCCAATCCCTGCTGAACCCCTCTAATAGCCTCCGCAGTATCCTGTGCTTCCTCTTTCAATATGCTTGCCAAAAGCTCCGATACAACAGTATCAATATCTTGACCTTGGCGAATAGCCTTCTCTCTAAGCCGATCTTCTAGTTCTGGACTGAGGTTAACAACGAGCGTCATAGACTTATTTCCTACAGCGTTTAATCCACTGATGTTATTTTAACAGAAAGGACTAGATAGCTCGTTGGCGGAGCCTTTTCTCTGAAGAATCGATCCAAATTGCTGTCATCCCTACTGCACTTGCGCCGAGGTAATCATCGCCGTGACTATCGCCAATATGCCATGCATCGGCTGGATTGGCTTGGTATTTATTCAGTGCAGCCGTAAAAATTTCTGGCTGGGGTTTTGCTGCGCCAACTTCGGTGGAGATAGTAACTGTCGAAAAGTATTGCGCTAGATCTAATACTTTTAATACGGTATACAATCGTGAATCAAAGTTTGATAATACGCCTAATGGAATTCCAGCTTGCTGCCACTGAGTGAGGGCGATAACTACATCAGGGTAAATTTCCCAAGCGGCTGAAGTCGCAAAATATTGATATAACTCATCAAAGAAAGCATCAAAATCACTAAACTGTGACCATACTCCAGCAGCGGTAAATGTCTGCTGATTGAGCGATTTCCACCACTGATATTCTAGCTGCGGGATCTTGTCGATCGAAGCATCAGGAAACACACAGGGTGATGAAGTTTTGAATGCGGTGTAAAAATGTCGATCGACTATTTCAGGCGCACAACTCACGCCATATTTACTCGCCATTTGACTATAGATTTGTCCCACACTACCGCGCACCCCAAATAAGGTACCAACAGCATCCAAGAAGATTACCTGAGGTTGAGGGAGCGAATTGGGGATTTCTAGTAATGTGGTAATTCGATCGATCATCATCAACTTTAAGATTACTCAAGACTCAGAACCCACTTCTAAGTCCCTTCACGATTCACGATCCACTATTCACCAATTCACAGCAACCGCTCTAGCCGCTTTCGCATGGCTTCGAGATCGATACTATCATCTGATGCTGGTGCAGATTTTTTGCGCCGATCTGGTTGCCAATCTGTCTCTTCGATACTCAAGCTGGGTGGTGTCACCAGCATCTCTGAAGTTACCAGGATAAAGTCATAGTCAGAATCTTGGCAAAATTCTTCGATCTCCTCAGGATCGATCCCTTCTACTGTCGGCTTCGGGAAATCTTCCGCTTCCAACTGATCGGCATAACGCACCGCATCATCCTCTTGTTCAAACATCAGGATTACATTTCGCTCGCCAACTTGAGTTGAATAAATCCCCTCGTTATCAGTTCGCGCATTAAATAATAAGACAAAGACGCTCATGGAATTTGTTGGTTGTTATTTGTTACTTAGTTGCTGCTGTCCAGTGACTAGTCACTAGACAGCTCTCCCATAATAAGCTGGAATCGGGTCTTGCAGATCGCTTTGGTTATTTAACCATGCCCAGAGCTGATCCCCTGTCGAGAAATGCCACCACTCACCTGGATGTCGCCGAAATCCGGCGTGAGCCATAATTCGATCGAGTAGTTGCCGATGGTGATGCGCTTGTTGCTCTAGGATATCTTGGGAGTTGGCAAAATATTCAGGTGTCGATCGATCTGACATTTCATCGATGGGCGAACCCATATCTACAATCTTACCCATTTCATCGACAAGGGTAATATCGATCGCAGCACCCGTACTATGGGGCGGTGGTGTCTCTAGATCGAAGCTGGGAATTGCCCAAATCTGATACACATCTGCTAAAATCGCGGCTGTCTCTGTCTCTGAGAGTTGCTCTAGATCGAGGTTACGTTGAGCGACTGTCTGCCGAAAGGTATAATTGACCATATACTCCTGCACCTCAACTGGACGATAGGCATCAAAAATTTGGATTCGCCAGCCTGGATGCAATTGTTGCAATCGCTCTTGCGCTTGAATTAATCGATCGAGTACGCCCTGACGGAGATAATAAGGAGACTTACCGTCATAATCTGCCCCACATTTCATGTACGGATGTGGTGTCTCTACTGCAAATAACCGCAAGGGAATTGCAACTAGTGGTTCGCCGCATTCTTGGATCGGGATTTGACGGTATGGCTTCATGAGTTGGGAGTTGGGAGTTGGGAGACTGGAGGACTGGGGGACTGGGGGACTAGGAGTTAGAGATTTGGCTAAAAAATCCCCTCCAAGGAGGGGTGCCCGTAGGGCGGGGTGGGTAGATCTACGCTAATCACTCTTCTCAAAGACTTCAGGAACTGGATCGTAGCCGCCTGGGTGGAAGGGATGACAGCGGCAGATCCGCTTAGTGGCTAGATAACTACCTTGAATTGTACCAAACCTGTCGATCGCGTCGATCGCATATTGGGAGCAGCTTGGTGTAAATCGACAACTTGGGGGAAATAATGGAGAGATAAATCTTTTGTAAATCCCAATCGATCGAATTAGATTTTTTTTCATGATTTTACTCTATTCGCATGCAACCATTTTTCACCGATTCTCCGCTCTGGCTGCGGATTGCCACTGTGCCAGCCTATGTGGGCGCGATCGTCCTCACGGCTGAACTACTCCATCGCTACACCGATACCAAGCCCGAATCCGTTCGCAAGGTAGTTCATATTGGAACTGGGAATGTGATTCTCCTGGCATGGCTGCTGGATTTACCTGGGTGGGTGGGGATAATTAGTGGCGTTTTGGCGGGGATAATTACGCTAATTTCTTACTACTTACCAATTTTACCAGGTGTAAATAGTGTCGATCGCAAGAGTTTGGGTACGTTTTTTTATGCGGTGAGTATGGGATTATTGGTTGGAGTATTTTGGCAGCTAAAGTTACCACACTATGGCGTAATCGGAATTCTGATTATGGCTTGGGGTGATGGATTGGCGGCAATTATCGGCCAAAAATTTGGCAAGCACCCTTATACTATTTTTGGTAATACCAAGAGCTGGGAAGGAACTTCGACGATGTTTGTAGTGAGTTATGCGATCGTGTCGATCGTGCTATTTAGCGTTCAGGGTAATATTTGGCAAACTTGGGCGGTGGGGATTCCAGTAGCAATTGCGGCTACAGCAGTGGAATCGATCGCGCAATGGGGCTTGGACAATCTCTCTGTGCCCTTACTCAGTGCTGGTTTAGCCTATGTAATGAATCAACTATCGATCGGTTCAATTAATTAATAATTGGGGTTTTCTAAATGTTAGAATTATAGTTGAGCGATCGATTCTCAGTGAAAAGGCGAAGCCAACAGGTACGATGCAAGTTATTCTTCCACCTGAATTAGAACTAATAGTTAGTCGCCAGTTGACTAGTGGTAAATATCTAGATGAGATTGCTGTAATTCGGGCAGCGATTGAGTTACTGGAGCAGCAAGAAGATATTTATCAAGGGAAACTGGGTGAACTAAGACAAGCTGCACAGATTGGTTTGGACGCATCTCAACGCGGGGAAGTAGTTGAGGGAAATATTGCGATCGAGCAAATTAGAGCTAATCTAAAGTCTCGGTACAGCAAATAGGATAAATGACAGCTCAATTTCGTCTGACACAAACGATCTTACTTATAACCTGCTGCTTGCAGTGAAAACAGATGAGCATATCTACCATTAGCGGCGATCAATTGCTCATGGCTACCTTGCTCGATGATTTCACCATTTGCCATCACGAGGATCTTATCAGCCATCCTGACAGTTGAAAATCGATGGGAGATCAGCACCACCATTTTATCTTGGGTGAGCGATCGAAAGTGATTGAAGATATTCATTTCGGCTTCGGCATCCATCGCCGCTGTAGGTTCATCGAGGATTAGGACATCGGCATTCGATCGCATGAAAGCCCGCGCCAGTGCTATTTTTTGCCATTGTCCACCGGATAGTTCCTGTCCACCTTTGAACCATTTGCCAAGCTGGGTATCAAATTTTTCGGGGAGTGTATCGATAAAGGGTGAAGCCATGCCTTTATCAGCAGCTACTTCCCATTCTTTGCGATCGTCTAGATGAGCGACATCACCGACTCCGACGTTTTCACCAACCGTAAATTGATACTGGACAAAGTTCTGAAAGATTACGCCGATTCTGCGTCTCAAGGCATCGGCATCCCAGTCGCGCAGATCGACTCCATCGAGGAAAATCTTACCGCTTGTAGGTGTGTAGAGATTGGTGAGCAGCTTAATTAGAGTCGTTTTACCCGAACCATTTTCACCCACGATCGCAAGTTTCTCGCCTAGTGGTAAGTGTAAGGAAATATTGTTTAGTACTAGTTTGTGGCTACCTGGATAACTGAAAGAAACATGCTCAAATCTAATCCCATCCTTGATTAAACTTTGAGTGATCCGCCCCTGAGACTGGGGCATCGGCTGCTCCAGAAATTCGTAGAGATTGGCAAGATAGAGATTATCTTCATACATGCCGCCGATCGATGTCAATGCCGATGCAAAGGTAGATTGTCCCTGCCTAAATACCATCAGATACATCGTCATCTCACCCAAGGAAATCACCCCGACGATCGTTTCCATCACAATCCAAGCATAGGCACCATAGAAGGCTAGAGTGCTCACCAAGCCCAGCAGATAGCCCCAGATACCCTTTTGGATTGTCAGATTGCGATCGTCCTTGTAGAGCCGATTGAAGATGTCCCGATAACGCTGCAACAGAATCCCGCCGAGTTGATAAAGCTGGACTTCTTTGGCGTAATCTTCTCTAGCTAATAATGTCTCTAAATAGTGCTGTTGACGAGTTTCAGGCGATCGCCAGCGAAATAATCTAAAGGCATGTTCCGAAAAGCGAGTCTCTGCAATAAATGACGGAATCGCCGCGACAATCAGAACGAATACCGCCCAGCCAGAAAATTGCCACAGTAAGCCACTAAAGGTAGCCAGAGTCAGCGCAGACTGACACAGCCCAAAAGTCCGCGTAATCAGCGACAGCGGGCGACTAGATGCCTGAGATCGAGCCTGACTCATCTTGTCATAAAATTCTGAGTCCTCAAAGTGCGTCAAATCCAGAGTGAGAGCTTTTTCGAGAATTAGTTCGTTGACTCGTTGGGCGAGTAATACCCGCAGCAGTGATTGGCACACAACTACACCCTTTTGAGCAGCAGCTAAAAAGACGATCGCGATCGCTTCGAGGCAGACATAATTAATCGCGGTTTGTTGGTAATTCCAGGCTGATGTTACGTTCGGCATCTGCGATCGACTCTGATTTGCCAGTAGTACGCTATCGACGATGTATTTGCCAATAAGAGCGATCGCACCTGGTAATAAGCCACTAACTAGAGCCAAGATTGCCAGGGATACAGTTAGGCTGCGGCTGGTTGTCCATATTAAGCTCAATGCTTTGCCGCTATAGCGAAATACTGATAAAGACTGACGAATATTTTTGGCTAATTGTCTCAAACTCCGCCCGTCACTGTGATTCTTTTTGGTCATTTTAGTTGGCGAAGGTTAGTGGTTTTAACCACTTTGAATGTAATCAGCTCTCAGTAAATACGATTTACTCTCAGAATCGATTACTTACGGTAGGCTATGCCAACGATTGAATTTAGGTCGTTTTGGCTTCAAGAGGAATTACGTTAATCCACCACAACTGAGTCAGTGCAAGATTTAGGCCTACTACTCAATGGTACAGCGATATCTGAGAACTATGTGGAGATATATCACAATCTTGGGGGATCGCTAATAAATGTTGCGGAAGCTTGATTTCTAGAATAGAGTGTGTTGCAAGAGATAAGTAGTCTCCCTCAATTGTTTTTGTTCACAAGAGGTGCCTCATATTTTGTCACTTCTATCGCTCTACACTCTGAACAATCTCTAGACTCACAAGTTCTGACAGCTAACGATCGAACACTTGACTGTGATTTATATCCCCGACTTCTCCCTGTCTAGTCAGGAGATCTAGATTCCATGTCCGCATGGATGGATAGATTGAGCAAACTATGCAGTGAGACATTTTTTGGAGGTTTTGAAAATGAAGCTACAAGGAAAAACAGCTCTCGTCACTGGAGCATCTCGTGGTATCGGCAAAGCAATTGCCTTTGAACTAGCCAAAAATGGCGTGAAACGGTTACTAATATTGGCTCGGAATCAGCAACGATTGGCTGAAATGGCGATCGATCTGCAATTACTAGGAGTAGAAGTGATTCCCTTAGTAGTAGATTTGACCGATCGGGTGCAGATTGATGTCACCATCTCAAAGGCTTGGCGGGATTATGGACAGATTCATCTGCTGGTTAACTGTGCTGGAGTCGCCTATCAAACGCCCTTCTTGCAATCTAAGTTGCCACAGGTGCAAGACGAGATCGCAATTAATTTAATTGGGATGTATACCGTGACACGGCTAATTGCGCGGCGGATGGTATCCCAACGGGAGGGGACGATCGTAAATGTGGCTAGCTTAATGGGCAAGGTTGCCGCTCCTACGATGTCTACCTATTCAGCGACTAAGTTTGCCATCTTGGGCTTTACCCAAGCCTTACGCGGCGAATTAGCGAGTCATAACGTGAAGGTGATGTCGTTGTTACCAACCCTAACCGATACGGATATGGTGCGAGATATGTCCTTATTTCGGTGGATGGTGCCGATGTCGCCCGAACGAGTTGCCCAGGCTCTAATTTGGGGGATCGATCGAGACAAGCCTGAGATTATCATCGGTTGGCAGAGTCATTTGGCTGTGTGGGGTAGTTATCTAGTCCCTCGTTTAGTTGAGTGGGTAGTCCAGCTTGCGTCACCACTCACCGATCCCAAGCAGTATTGGCGGCGGATTGGGGTTCGAGGTTAGTTAACTCTAGTAATTAGCGTAGATCCAGGGCGGGCACAAGACCACGCCCCTACACAATTAACCTGTAGGGGTGCCCCTGTCTTGTCTTGACGCATCGACTGGGAGGAAACCTCCCAGTCGATGCGTCGCTGTCTCACCTTTTTTGACGGGGAACCCGTCCAAAGGTGAGCCGCTGTCTTGTCGTTTTTTTATTCGGGGGAAACCCCCGAATAAAAACGCCGCTTGTGAGTATCCTGGATCTACGGCTAGCACTAGTATTTTCAAGCTGGTGCAAAATGTGAGTCAACACAACGTGAGGATCGAAAGTGAGATCATCCCCGAAAATCCAATAGACAGCGATCGAACATACTCGATCGCTGTCTATTTTTCAATGTAAGGGTTGTGTTTTAAAGTATTCTGAAAATTTTTAGTTACGCGCGAACTCGTTGCAGAGCTTGGAGTTGAACGAAGAGAGTCTCAACTTCAGCTTGAAGTTCGAGGAACTTTTCTTGCTTATCGACTGGATATGAGGCTCTGGTTAATTTAGCAACTTGCTGTTCGTGCGCTGGCTGCTCGAACGCTGAATGTTTGCTGACGGTAGATTTTGGAGCGTCGAGAGTCGATCGGCTGGGAGACATAATTTTGACTAGTTATTTACACTTACTCGCACCAACGGCAATTGTAGCTCGAATTTCACTATTCCGCGTCAATCAGTTGTGGAGGTTTCCGAACTGGTTGCCAATTTGCATGGTGAAGTTAGTCTCTGTGACGGGTCGATCTGAGGATTGTTCCGCTCCCAACTGTCACCGTCTCGTGCTAGATTGGACTAGCTTAGAGTCGGGAAAGTTTGGTAAAAATCCAAGACTGTGCCGCAACTGTGATGGAGCGAAAGCTTCGAGTCAGAAGACCGGATCTGAGTATACTGAAATTGATTCAGTACCATAGTATTCACTATTTCTGACGTTGCATCAGGAAGGAGTTAGACTTACGTGATTGCCGAACACGCGATCTGTCCAGATATTTATCATCCTGCGGTGGCGCGGGACGGGTTATTGACTCGGTTGCGAATTCCAGGTGGCGTGCTCAATGTAGCTCAGTGCATGGCGATCGAGCAGCTACTCGCCGCAACGAGTTTAGACTACATTCAAGTCACTAATCGTGCCAATTTACAGTTACGGGCACTAACTGAAGATATTGACAAGGAAGTTTTAACAGCATTAACCAATTGTGGTTTGGCATCGAGCGATCGTGCTGTGGATGGAATTCGCAACATCATGTTGAGTCCAACTGCGGGCATCGATCCGCAGGAATTAATCGATGTTCGCCCATTGGCTACAGCTTGGCATGATTATCTAACGGATCGTCCCGAACTAGGAATATTATCTACCAAGTTCAGCGTCGGTTTTGACGGTGGCGGTAGTGTCGGAATTGTCGATCGACCCAATGATATTACGTTATTGGCTGTTAATAACCGTGAATTTGAACTGTATCTGGGGATTGGAGCTAGTGGATCTGCGCCCCTACAGGTAGGCATTAGACTAGGCGTGGATGAATGCTTACCAATATTGGCAGCGATTGCCCAGACTTATCGACAGGGAATTGAACTATTTGGTAGGGATTCACGCCGGAAATTACGACTGCGTGATGTTATTTATCATTGGAGCTTGACAGGTTTTGGTGAGATGGTTCAACGAGAATTCAAGGGTTCCAGCCGTTTTATTTTTAAAAACCTCGATCGGGAAAGTTCGGAGTTGGGAGTTGGGAGTTGGGAGCATCTAGGGGTACATCAGCAACGTCAATCGGATCGATATTATCTCGGCATAGTATTACCGTTGGGGCGATGGAATAAGCCGCAGGTAAAAGGCTTGGGTGAAATTGCCGATCGATATGGGAGTGGTGCGATTCGGCTCACTCCTTGGCAAAATATTATTCTGCCCGATCTGAAATTAGCCGATCTAGAGCGGGTGCAATCATTAGTCACCAAGCTAGGACTAATCCATACAGCGAATCATCCCAGTAGCTTACTGAGAGCCTGTGCTGGATCGAGTGGTTGTCAATTTGGGGCGACGGATACTCAGCAGGATGCGATCGATCTATCCAATTACATAGCCGCAAACTTTACGCTAGATCGACCACTAAGCATTCATTTCAGCGGTTGTGACAAATCTTGTGCCCAACACGATCGGGCTGATATCACGCTCTGGGGCGTAGAGGGTCAAAATTGTTATCGCCTAGAAATTGCTGGGGCTACAGCCGAATTTGGAGAAGATCCAGCCGCGCTGTGCCCACCAGATCGAGTGCCGATCTCGATCGGTAAGGCGATCGATGCTTATCATTATCAGCGACTCAATCCCCAAGAATCCTTTCAGGCATTTATCACTCGTCAATCTCCAGCCCAACTGCACCAAATATTTAATGTCGTCTAAAAGTATTGTTTCAGCACCATTACATTACATCCGCGACGGCGCGGAAATTTACCGTCAATCATTTGCGATGATTCGATCGGAAGCAAATTTAGATATACTGCCCGCTGATTTTAATTCAGTTGCCGTGAGATTAATTCATGCTTCGGGCATGATAGATATAGTTAACGATCTAGACTATTCGATCGATGCCGTGCGGGTCGGCAGACAGGCACTAGCCGCTGGTGCGCCCATTCTGTGCGATGCTCAGATGGTGGCAAATGGCGTAACGCGCAAGCGTCTACCTGTGAATAATCAAGTAATCTGTACCCTGCCAGACCCACAAGTACCAGAACTTGCAGCTCAATTAGAGAATACTCGATCGGCTGCGGCGTTGGAATTATGGCGACCATACTTAGCTGGAGCGGTAATTGCGATCGGCAATGCCCCGACAGCCCTATTTAGGTTATTGGAAATGCTCGACGAGGGCGCACCAAAACCCGCGCTGATTCTCGGTTTTCCAGTTGGCTTTGTCGGCGCACTAGAATCGAAAGCAGCTCTGGCAGCAGATAGTCGGGGGATACCTTTCCTGACTATTCATGGGCGACGTGGCGGTAGTGCAATGGCAGCAGCAGCAGTAAATGCGTTGGCAATGGAGCAGGAGTAAGATTGTGGTTGCAATTCGGGTGGGAAAATTATATGGAATTGGGGTTGGCCCTGGGGACCCTGAGCTGTTGACGCTCAAGGCATTTCGGCTATTGCAGTCGGCTCAAGTCGTGGCTTATCAATCGGCAAACGATCGAGATAGTATTGCTCGATCGATTGTGGCACCTTATCTGACTGGCAATCAGATCGAAGTCTGCTTTCACTTTCCGCGCGCCCTCGATCCTGAGGCTGCTAATGAGCTGTACGCAGATGCAATTAGACCGATTGTGGCTCACTTGTCGGCGGGTCGAGATGTGGTGGTATTGTGTTGTGGCGACCCGTTATTTTACGGCTCATTCATGTATTTGTTTACCCGACTAGCCGATCGATTTGAGACGGAGATCGTGCCTGGGGTATGTTCACCAATGGCGGCAGCAGCGGCAATTGGCACCCCATTGTGTTATCAGAATGATATTTTTAGCGTCCTGTCAGCAACCCTACCGACAGAAAAACTTAGAGCACAGTTAATCAATGCTGATGCCGTCGGCATTATCAAGCTCCGTCGCCATTTTGCGAAAGTGCGTCAGATTCTCAGCGATCTAGATCTATTATCCCGTGCTAAGTATATCGAACGAGCTACCGCGATCGACCAAAAAATTATTCCGATCGAATCTGTCAATCCCCAAGATGTCCCTTATTTTTCAATGATCCTAGTGCCCAGCCAAACCCAGTTCTAACCTCGATTTAATAATTACAATCAAGTCGGCAACCGTGACACAGGCTTTGCTGGTAAAGTCTGCTAAAAACTGTAACTCAAAAGCTTCAGTTAAATCGATGTAAATATTTGCAGCTTCTAAATAGCTGAGTAAATCTTTGGAGCCAGATTGCTCTTGACGATGAGCTGCTAATCGATCGATAAAATGATTGAATTGGAAGTCCAGTTCGATCGACTCTGGATCGATTTCTAGGTTTCTCGCCAGAATCGATCGAACGATCTGAAATATTTCGGATGTGCCGCATTGCATGATTTAACTCAACCTAGATTCGATCGAACTCTTAAGACTATTACTTTTATAGATTGAAAGCACCGACCAGCACATTGGTATAATAGCTGAACCTACTGAATATCCCTGCGCCCCGCTCCCCGCCCTTCTAATGCCTTGGACACCTTTACATAGTCAACTTCATCAGTGCCTGATCGATCGACAGCTATTGCCGATCGGTGCTAATGTCCTGCTAGGAGTGTCTGGGGGTCAAGATTCGCTCTGTTTAGGACAACTGCTCAAAGATCTGCAATCGCGGTGGAAATGGCAGCTAGCAGTCGCTCACTGCGATCATGGCTGGATTCAAGATGTCGGCATTGCCGATCGAGTGGAGCAAGTTGCTACTAAATGGATGCTACCATTTCATTGTGAAACTACAGCCAATTTGCCAGAGACGGAAGCCGCTGCGAGAGAATGGCGATACCAAGCCCTAGTTAGAATTGCCACCCAGACTCGAAGTACCTATTTAGTCACCGCTCATACCCAAACCGACAGAGCTGAAACCTTTCTCTACAACCTCGTACGTGGTGCTGGTGCGGATGGATTGTGTGCCATGCACTGGAATCGGCAATTGACTCCTGCGATTAAGCTAGTGCGTCCACTGCTGGAGATTAATCGCAGCCAGACAGGTGAATTTTGCCAAGAGTATCAGCTACCTGTCTGGGAAGATGCCTACAATCACGATCTCAAATACGCCCGCAATCGGCTCAGAAAGGACATAATCCCGCGCCTAGCCGCCGATTTCAATCCTCAGGTCGAAAGCCATCTCGCGCACACCGCCGAGCTGCTACGGGCTGATGTCGAGTATCTAGAATCACTCGCCCGTGAGTGGTACCAACGCGCAATTGATGAGCAGGGTGTTAAACTCGATCGAGTAATACTCCAGTCAATCCCCATCTCGCTGCAACGTCGAGTCATCCGTCAATTCTTGGCTCAGTCATTAAACAAGATGCCTAATTTTAGCCAGATTGAAGCTACGATCGGATTGATTAACGCCCCCAATCGGACTCGCACATCGACTTTTAGTGATGGATTGGCGGCTGAAGTGTATGGAAAATGGATTGTTGTCAGACATTAATTAGGAACACATAATGATCTGGTTAAATCTGCTGGGAATTATTGCGATCGGTTTTGGACTGTGGTTCAATTACATTGGTTTGACAGTAGCAGGTTGCACGATCGCGCTGGTTTCATCAACACCAGTTATCTATCAAAGTATTCGCTCTAAAATATCGAAACCTGTTTCTTCAAATCAAAAGTTACAGTTAGTTACGGCGATCGCGCTGACGATCGCCATTGTGGTCTTATGCAAGCTGGGTGGATTGTTTAATAACATCGATACCTTATCAGCGCGAACGAATTGGAATATGGTTGGGGTCTTGGGCTTATGGAGTGGTGCCCTCGGTCAAACTGCAATCGCTACCATCGCAGCCTTTGTTTCGTGGCGACAATATATAGTCTCTCGCGATCTGACGATCGAACAAAACAGGCTCAACAGACTGCAAAATACCCTCTCACAACAGCAAACAATTGATAATTACTTTCAAGGAATTTCCGATTTAGTTTTAGACGACAAAGGTTTTCTTGAAGATTGGCCCCAAGAACGTTCATTTGCAATCGGTCGAACGGCAGCATTATTAGGTAGCGTAAATGCTGTCGGTAAAGCCAGAGTATTACGATTTTTATCTCGTTCTAAACTGCTCACACCACTCCAACGAGATCTCCGCTTGGGAAGGGTAGTTTTGAATGGTACTGGTGGTTATGATGAAGATCGAATTTATGGGATGCGGGTGATTAATTTGGGCGTGATTCTTGCAGGCACAGACATTGCCCGAACCGACCTGCGCTGGACGGATCTCAGCGATGCGAATTTGATTAGAACCGACTTGAGTGGATGTAACTTATCCAAGGCAAATTTAGCTCGATCGATCTTATATCAAGCTAAATTAAACGGCGTTGATATCAGAGATACTCGATTTTTTTATGGTAACTTAAAAACTGCCAGTCCTCGCGCTCCAGACCGGAAGCCAGATTACATCACAGGCGCATTTAGCGGTGCAGTTGTCGAAGATGTTGACTTTACCGACATTCAGCATCTGTCCCAGGAACAACGAGAATATCTGTGCAGTTGGTGTGGCGAAAAATCACGCCAGACTATCCCTGGTGGCTGTCAAGGTATTCAGAGCCAGTTGGAATCGATCGAGCATATTTATTCAGCTCGATCTCTTGATGATGATTGAATGGTATGAAAATGTGATTGCTAACCTTAGATTTTTGGGTACCCATTCAAGGGCACCCCTACAAGTTATCTATAGGGGTGCCCCTTGTGTGTACCCAGAGATCTACGCTAATTGCTAATCTTTACACGGTTGCAAAATCTACCCGATCGACAGCGCGATCGCGTTGTGTATTTGCGGTAAACTATCAACGACGATCGCCGTACACAATAACATCATGTACAAGATTGAATATTTAAACATTGATTTAGCAATACCTTTATCAGTTGGAGCTTGTAACAACTTCCAAGCCTCACGAACAAAAACACCACCTAATCCAATCGCAGATATGCCGTAGAAAGCTCCAGCAACGCCCAATGGGTAAACTAATAACAGCGTAGTTGGAATTAGTAACAGCGTATAAATCCACATCTGCTTAACAGTCTCTGCTTCGCCAGCAACTACAGGTAGCATTGGAATTCCAACCTTGGCATAATCATCTTTGATCATCAGTGCCAATGCCCAGAAATGGGGTGGAGTCCACAGAAAAACGATCGCAAATAACACCCAAGCTTCGATACTTAAACTATTAGTAACAGCCGCACAACCAACTAACGCCGGAATCGCTCCAGCCGCTCCACCAATCACGATATTTTGGGGAGTATGGCGTTTGAGTAGATGGGTATAAATCCACATGTAAAAGCCAATTCCAGCCATCGCCAGTAAGGCTGCTAAGAGATTGGTGAAAACTGCCAGAATTGTAAATGAT
Source organism: Chamaesiphon sp. 341R_metabat_111 (assembly GCA_025351825.1). GTDB lineage: Bacteria > Cyanobacteriota > Cyanobacteriia > Cyanobacteriales > Chamaesiphonaceae > Chamaesiphon. Next base: position 28,070 of record JANXVE010000084.1, read on the forward strand.
AGTCCAGCTAATACTGCTGCAAAAATGCCAGCATTGAGTGGTGTAACTCGACCAGACGGAATAGGTCTGCTGCGAGTACGCTCCATTGTATAGTCGATATCCCGATCGTAAATACAGTTCATCGCCTGGGCAGAAGCTGCTGCCAACATCCCACCCACGACAGTAACTAAAAACAGGACTGGATCGGTTGCTCCATCAGAAGCCATCCACATCGCTGCTGCTGTTGTGATGAGAAGAAGGGGGATAATTCTCGGCTTGGTGAGTTGATAATAGCTCTGAATCACTTCTGGCAAGGTGAGGTTTTTGGATTCGATCGGTTGGTTGAGAAGTTCTTGCATATCAGAGGAAATGGGGATCGGTTGGGTAGTTGATAGTTGAGAGCTAGAATTTTAGGATGGAGATTTTAAATCTCTTTTCTTAAAAGCTCAATTTTAAATTTAATTGACTAAGTTTGCGTTGTTCGGTTGGCTGTCAGAAACGCTATGCGAACGCCATAGTAATGATGTTAATACAACCAATGAACCGAGCAACATTGCACCGATAGATTGATGGGCGACTGTCAAGGTTTCGACCTGAAGATGAAGCTTGAAAGTCGCCGTACCGAGCAGAATTTGAGCGACTAATAATCCACCAACGATCGCAGCTAATTTACGAGCGAATTCTGGAGAGTTTTGATTCCGCCAGATTGTAAAAATCACTGCGATGCAGCTCAATGTCGCAGGTACGACACCGATGATGTGACTATTCATCACGGTACAAAGCTCGGAGTTGCCAAAGCATTGATGCAGTGCCCATCTAGAACCGACTAAGCCGCCGAGGATGCTCTGGAGGTAAACGAATACGGCTGCGGTGAGGGGGAGGAGAGGGGATGGGAGTGTGGGGGGCTTGGGGGCTTGGGGGCGCGGGGGTGCGGGGGCTTGGGAGCTTGGAAGTAGAAGGGTGCCGATCGACAGCAGAGTTGTAAAGAATAGTAGTGCTGTCCCGAGGTGGGCGGTTACGATGTCAAAGCGGAGTAGTTCGGTGACGGTGAACGCACCTAGTGCGCCCTGGACTAGAATAAGGCTCAAGGCGAAGGTTGCAGCCCAGGGAGTCCAACGTGGAAGTTGGTGGCGGAACCACCAGGATGAGCCAGCCAAGAACAAGGTACTAAAGCCAATTAGTGCTGCATCGAGACGATGAAACCATTCCAAAAATACCTGAAGATTCATCTGCTGAGTTGGCACCAGTTGACCATAGCAGAGCGGCCAGTCGGGGCAAGCTAGACCAGCATTCATCACTCTGGTTGCACTACCCACTGCCATCAGTAGCAACGTGGCAAAGGCAATTTTCCAGATTGACTGGCGGATTCTGGTTTGGACGATGATGCTCGATCGACTGTGACGTAGTTCATCGCCGCCAGTCGGATATTCGGGAATAAATGCAGAGTCGGACATAGTTGTGCTGTACTAGCGTTTTGTTGTCTAAAGGTTGTGTTGCTTGGCTACGCTATCTCAGTCAATTATTCCCAAACTAGCATTAATACCTAGTGAGGGTTGATGGCGCATGGGTGGATTCGATCGAGTCCTGGCCACTCTTTACTTTTGACAACCTATATGCTGTCTGACTTTAACTCCTCCCGAAGCTAGATCCCAAAGAAAATGTTAAAGGTTGAGATTGTAACAAAATCTGGGGAATTCGATGATTTTAGCAAAATCAATCCCAAAGAAAAGCTGAAGAAATGCGATCGAGTGCCGATCTCGCCGATCGGCTGAGGTACCTTAGTAAAGATAGTTAGCCTAACTGTCTTTATGTTTTCACTTCGCCATTATTCTTAACTATCTAACTCAATTTTTAACCTCGAATGAATATTCCTAGCTCAATTACTACCCTCCTACTGGGCATAGGATTAACCCTTGTTAGTCTCTGGTATGGACAAAATCACGGGCTGATGCCTGTCGCTGCATCTGAAGGAGCCACCCACATTGATAGCCTTTTCAATGCGATGATGACAATTTCCACTGGACTGTTTATCATCGTCCAAGGTGTAATAGTCTACTGTGCGATTAAATTTCGTCGCAAGCCTGGGGAACTCGGCGATGGTGCCGCGATTGAAGGTAACGTACCCTTGGAAATTCTCTGGACTGCGATTCCAGCGGCAATAGTTTTGTGGATTTCAATCTACAGCTTTGAAATCTACAATGAAATGGGTGGATTCGATCCTAGTGCTGACGGGATGCACGCCATGCACGGTATGCCCGCAGGTAAAGGCAGTGCAATGGCCGCAACTATGGATATGGGTGATGTACCCAAAGGTAGTCCCAGAATCTCAGCATTGGGTGTCGGCGCATCTCCTGCCAATCAGGGTAAAGCTGCTGCTGTCAATGTCAATGTATTGGGACTCCAATATGCTTGGATCTTTACCTATCCAGAAATCAATATCACTTCTGGGGAACTTCACGTTCCAGTCGGTAAGGAAGTTCAGCTCAACATGAATGCCCAAGACGTGATTCACGCTGTCTGGATTCCTCAACTGCGACTCAAGCAAGACGTAATTCCTGGTACCGAAACCCAACTGCGGTTCACCACCAATAAAGTAGGTACCTATCCCCTCCGCTGTGCCGAACTGTGCGGTGGGTATCACGGTTCGATGGTGACACAGATGATCGTCCACACACCTGAAGAGTACGACACCTGGATCGCCAGTCAGCAGCAATCTGCTCAAGCGCAAGCCGAGATTGTCAAACAAACGATCGCGATGAATCCCGCAAATCTATCTCCAGCGAAATATCTAGCTCCCTATGCCAACGAAATGGGTGTGAAGCCAGAAATGGTCGAACATCTCCATCATCAAGGCATGGAAATGGGCGGATCGATCGCTTCTGTAATTAAGTAGTGGGTTGCGGGGATTTACCCACCCGCACTATAAATGTGCTGCCCTACGGGCACCCCTCCAAGAAGGAGATTTTACACCCTAGTTCAGAAAACGATCGGCTTCAGAGAACTGTAGACAAATGTAGGGTGGGCACTGCCCACCAGCGAGGATATTCGCAGTACCAATACTCTTTTAATTTAGAGTTACAGAATCTATTTAATAGATAAGTATTATGTCTTGCTCCTAAAGCCTAAAGCCTAAAACCTAACCCCTATACTATGACAGCAGAACTATTAATCCCGAATCAAACATCCGAAGATGATGTTGTCATTCATCATCGAACCTGGAAAGACTATTTTACATTTAGTACCGATCACAAAGTGATTGGGATTCAGTACTTTGTGACTGGATTTATCTTTTACATTATTGGTGGATTGTTGGCTGAAGGAATTCGGACAGAGCTGGCTACGCCTGATGCCGATCTGGTCGATCCCAGCACCTACAATAGTATGTTCACCATGCACGGGACGATCATGATCTTCCTGTGGATCGTTCCTGCTGGAACGGGTGCATTTGCCAACTATCTCCTCCCCCTAATGATTGGGGCGCGGGATATGGCATTTCCCAAGCTGAATGCAGTGGCATTTTGGATTATTCCACCGACCGGATTGTTACTCATTTTGAGTTTCTTTCTCGGCCCTGCCCAAGCTGGTTGGACTTCCTATCCACCACTGAGTTTACTTACGGGTAAAGTCGGTGAAGGCATCTGGATTGTGACGCTGTTACTACTTGGAACTTCATCGATCTTGGGGGGAATTAATTTCTTCACCACGATCTTGAAAATGCGGATTCCGAGCATGTCGATGATGCAGATGCCCCTATTTTGTTGGGCAATGCTCGCAACTTCGATGCTGATGTTGATTGCGACTCCAGTTCTAGCTGGTGCATTGATTCTACTCTCCTTTGACTTAATTGCTGGCACCGCTTTTTTCAATCCAGTTGGGGGTGGTGAGCCAGTAGTTTACCAGCACATGTTCTGGTTCTATTCTCATCCGGCAGTGTACATCATGGTCTTGCCCTTCTTTGGGGTAATTTCAGAAGTAATTCCCGTCCATTGCCGCAAGCCAATCTTTGGTTATGCTGCGATCGCATACTCTAGTATGGTGATTAGTTTCTTGGGCTTGATTGTCTGGGCGCATCACATGTTTACTAGTGGTACACCTCCTTGGTTGCGGATGTTTTTCATGATTACCACGATGGTAATTGCCGTACCGACGGGGATCAAAATCTTTGGTTGGTTGGCTACCATGTGGGGCGGGAAGATCAATCTCAATACGCCGATGCTATTTGCGATGGGCTTTATTTCTACCTTCGTAATTGGTGGGATTACTGGCGTTATGCTGGCGGCGGTGCCGTTTGATATTCACGTTCACGATACCTACTTCGTGGTCGCTCACTTGCACTATGTGCTATTTGGTGGCAGCGTATTTGGGATCTATACAGGAATCTATCACTGGTTCCCTAAAGTAACGGGTCGCCATATTGATGAAACTTGGGGCAAGATTCACTTCGTGCTTACCTATGTTGGTTTCAACGTGACTTTCCTACCGATGCACGTCCTGGGACTCCAAGGGATGCCCCGCCGGATTGCGATGTACGCGCCAGAATTTCAAGGTTTGAATCAGGTTTGTACTTACGGTAGCTACGTGCTAGCGATTTCGACAGTACCATTCCTAGTCAATGCGATTTACTGCGCTTACAAAGGTAAGCCAGCAGGCAGCAATCCTTGGAATGCACTAACTCTAGACTGGCAAACAACTTCACCACCAGAAATCGAGAACTTTGAGGTTTTACCTGTATTGAAGACTGGGCCTTATGACTATGGCGATAGTGAAGAGGAAGAAAAAGAGTTGACGGCTGTCTGAGATTTTGTAGTTTAGAATTTTGTAGGTTGGGTTGAGGGACGAAACCCAACAACCTCATCAATCGATGGTTGAGTGTGTTGGGTTTCATTCTTCAACCCAACCTACATATCTACTGCGGGGATCTACCCACCCCGCCCTAACGGGCACCCCTCCAAGGAGGGGATTTTCTATAGTAATTCCTAAATTTTTATGCAAGGATCTGTATCTGACCAGACTCAAATTAATATTGAAAGCGCAAGTGAGAGCCATGATAGTCATGGACACCATGAACATCCCGACTTTCGGATTTTTGGACTGATTGTCTTTCTCGTAGCTGAAGGGATGATTTTCCTGGGGCTGTTTATTGCTTATCTAGCGTTTCGATCGATGGCACCTGAATGGCCACCAGCGGGAACTCCTAAGCTAGAATTGATGTTACCTGGTATCAACACGGTGATTCTGTTGGGGAGCAGTTTGGTGATTCACCAAGCGGATACTGCGATCAAGAAGAATGATGTCAAAGGGCTACAACTGTGGTTTGGGCTGACTGCGCTGATGGGGATTATTTTCCTGGGCGGACAGTTGTATGAATACAGTCATCTCGAATTCGGACTCCGCACGAATTTGTTTGCGAGTACTTTTTATGTCTTGACTGGATTTCACGGATTGCACGTTACTGTCGGCGTATTACTGATCTTATCGGTATTATGGCGATCGATGAAGGGCGAGCATTACGGTACCAATAATCATTTCGGCGTTGAAGCGGCTGAGATTTATTGGCACTTTGTCGATGTAATTTGGGTGATTTTGTTTATCTTGTTATATTTGCTTTAATTAGCTTATCTACAGCACAAATTGAGCCAAAAACCCGACTTTTTGAAAAGTCGGGTTTTTTAGTTAGTAATGTTTTTTTCAACACTAACTCTTGCCAAGATCTTGGCACAATTGGCGGAAGTCATCGCCGCGATGCTCGAAGCTAGTGTATTGGTCGAAGCTGGCACAAGCCGGAGATAATAAGACAACCTTGGCTTGATGTTGTTTGGCAAGTTCGATCGATCTCGTCACTGCATTTGCCATTGTTCCGACAATTTCATAGTTACTATAACCAACTGACTTTAATCGATCGGCAAATTGAGTTCCAGCGTTACCAATTAGCAATACAGCGGCTGCTTTTTGCTGAATTGTACTTAGCCAAGCTAGGTCATCACCTTCTTTGGCTTCGCCACCAGCAATTAAGACTACAGGTGCTTTAACTGCCGTCAATCCAACATCGGCAGCGTCATAATTTGTCGCTTTACTATCATTGATATAATCAACTCCAGCATAGGTGCAGATATATTCCAGGCGATGGGCAACGCCAGGGAAACTAGCTACAGCAGATGCGATCGAACTATTCTCAATTCCGGCTAGTTTGGCAATACCTACGGCCATTAATAAATTTTGGAGATTGTGATCTCCAGGCATTTTGAGCGAGTCAGCTTCGAGGACTCTTTCGCCTCGGAACATCACCCAGCTATCTTCAATCCAGATGCCTAAGTTGGGATTGCCTTGGAGACATTTTTTACCTACTACGCTCGTCCAATTAGCATCTTTCCAGTCAGATTTACCTAGATCGTACAAATATCGATCGTCACCATTGAAGATTTGATGCTGTGAATTGCGAAGTAATTTAGCTTTGATATTGGCATAGTTAGCAACACTTTTATGACGCGCCAAATGATCGGGGGTTAATGTCGTCCACACGCCGATTTGAGGTTTGAGCATAAAAGTAGACTCGATTTGATAACTGCTCATCTCGGCAATAATCCAGGCTGGTTTTGCCTCCAATAAGGCTAATTCACAGGCAGCAAAACCGATATTACCACAGCCGATCGTTTCCAGTCCCGCAGCTTTGAAAATCGCATCAGTTAGAGCTGTCGTGGTGGTTTTACCGTTGGTACCCGTAATTGCCACCCACGGAATATCGGACAGATATCGCCATGCTAACTCCATTTCGCCGATCGTGTCGATACCCATTGCTCTGGCTGCAACTAGGGGGGCAATATCCCACGGGACACCAGGACTAACGACGATGATATCTTCGGTGGTAGGGGTGAATTTATCGCCGAGTTTGACGTTAATTCCGAGTGGTTCTAGTTCTAGTTTTTGGGTTTCGAGTGTGGGGCTATGATTACTATCGCTAAGGGTGACTGTATAACCATGCTTAGTTAGGAGCTTTGCAGCGGCGATACCCGATCGACCCAATCCAATTACAGTAGCTTTTTTCATATATAATTTCTTTATACTTCGACTCCGCAATGCCAACGCGAACAGTGCCAGAAGGGCGGAGGGGTTCGATCTTAACTGAATTTATCCACCATATCTTACTCGATCGCGAGTCTGCAAGCTCACATCTTGCACCAATACATAAAGACTAGTAAGAGCAGAGATCTTAGGGTGCCCTGGATCTGTGCTGCTCATCCACGCGGCACCTGTGCTATGCTTCAAGCGTCGATCGCTGCAAACTATCAGACTGTCGATGCTCTCAATCCCTGACTCTAGTAACAACCATCATCGAGAGCATATTTTAATTATGCTGGAGAACTTAAAGAAATGGACAAATTACGATCTCATCAAAGAGTATGGATTTTCAGTAGAGACATTGGGTGAGCAGGTATTTAATGCAGACTTCTATCTGTTAAGTCATAATACTGCGGTAGATCCAGTTTTAACTTATGGCAATCAACAAGTATTAGATCGATGGGAAGTGTCATGGAAGGAGTTGACAGCCATGCGTTCTAGTGATACAGCAAAACCAATCGATCGAGCGGATCGATCGACATTAATGGCGCAAGTAAAAGCACACAACTATGTCAGTGGCTATAGCGGTATCCGGATTAGTAAAACTGGTCGAGAATTTCAGATATTAGATGGAACTATCTGGAATCTTTTGCTAAATGATGGAAGTTTTTACGGACAAGCCGCTTGGTTTAAGGCAGTAAAATATCATGATAAATTATAAATCTTTTTACTACATTGCTCCAAAGCCAAAGTCCGATTGTCCCCAAATTTCAGACAATAGTAAATCTTCAACATTTGTCATTGCCGAAATACTATCCCAGTGATGGGGAAGGATGATGCGATCGATCCAACCGCGTTCGCTGGCGGTAACTGGCGACTGTTGTTTGTAGGTATTGGCGATAGTTTGCAGATGCAACCGCAATTCGCTTAGTAATTCGGGTGTAAATTGAGAGTGTTCATCAGTCTCGGCAAGATATTTTGCGACTGCAAATACAACTTGATAAATGCAACATTCACGATACAACTGAAGATTGACTCGATCGCTAGGCAAAGTCAATCCTTTTGATAAAAGTCCAATCCAGTGATGGATATACTCTAGATCGGCTAAACCTTCTGTTGTTACCAATAGTTCTAAATTAAGCTGAGACTGTGAGAGTTGGATTTCATGACGAAACCAATCCCAGCAAAGTCGCGTAATTTGATTGAATAGATGCTGATTATCGGTGCTGAATTCATGCCGTTTGCTAAATTTATCACTAGCCAAAAATAACTGAAATTCTGGCAATTCTGCTTCGCCGCTAGCAATGATATTAATTTCATCAGCCTCAATTTCATCAGTACTAATTTCATCAATTAGATTAGGTTGAAGAATATCTGCTTGTATGGGTAAGCTTTGAGCTAATTTTGCCAGATCGGGGGAGACAGTACCACCGCTTGTTCGATCGCCTGCGAGGACATCGGTTTGAGCTTGTTGGAGATTTGCTAAAGCTAACAGAGATATCTCATTAACTCGATCGGGATGAACAGAAATAGCTGTAATAATTGCTGTATTCACAGCGAGAAATCCAGGGAGTTCAAATGATTCGGCAAGACTAATACAGGTTTCGGTAATGCGGTGGAGACATTCAACGATTTGCTGCTGATTATTAGTTGCAATGACTGTAATAACTTCATCAATCTGTTCTTGAATTGTTGTTTCAAAAATTGAAGCTACAATATCAAAACCTAGCTCCATTGCTGTCGGTAGTGGGATATCTGCTTCGCTCCAGTCCCCTAATTTAACCTTTAATTGGTCGAGAGTTGTCGTCATTCGATCGAGGATGGCTGATTCGTCAATCTGGCGATCCATGATTTGAGCATTTAAACATTCATCCAATGCCGAATATCCATCGAGTAGCAATGCTTGAATCGATGGATCGATAGTTATTTCTAAATCATAAAAAACTCGTGCTACATCCTCAAATTCATGAGCGATTAATTCAATTGTTGGTAATCCGACATTTGCAGCAGCACCTTTCATGGTATGCAGTGCTCGCATTAAATTATGCACCTTAGCGGTCGTATGTTCGCTCGGCAATGTGAGAATTTCGTGCTCGATCGATTGCAGTAATTCTGGTGCCTCAGTGAGGAAGTAACTGTAGGCTTGGACTTGGATTTGGGTGTCGTTCATGATTGGAGTTGGGAGTTGGGAGTTGGGAGTTAGGCTAGAAAATCCCCTCCTTGGAGGGGTGCCTGTAAGGCGGGGTGGGTAAATCTGCGCTATTCACTAACTAAACTACCGATATACTTATCTAACGCACTATCGATCGCTTCTTTAGTAATTGGTTTGCAGACAAATTCGGATGCACCAACAACTTTGGAGCGAAGCCTGTCGAGCAAACCATCTTTGCTAGTCAGAATGACAATTGGGGTTTTTGCGAGACTAGAAATTCGACCAATTTGACCACAAACTTCATAACCATTAACTTTAGGCATGACCAGATCGAGAAAAATTAGATCTGGCTTGTTTTCTAGTAATCTTGGTAAAGCTTGAGTAGAGTCTTGGATTGCAATAAATCGATAACCAGCATCAGTAACGATCGATCTCATGAGTTCGCAAACTTGGGGACTATCATCAATACAAATTACTAACTTAACTTTTGTTGGTAGCGATCGAGGAGTAGGATTAGAAAAGAGTTTGTCTGGACGATCTGGTAATACTTTTTTGGCAATTTTGGGCACTTTTAGATCGGGCAATTCGATTAGTTCGACAATTCCAGTTTGAATATAGCGAGTTAGCGATCGTGTCAACAGCAACAAGTCTTCGTCAATTTCAACTGCGATTTCGCGGAGTGTGCGCTTCCCTGTGATCACCTGAACCAAATTTTGATAAATAATCGGTGTGGTTTGACGATATAGTTGAACGGGGTGTCTTATTACAGGTGTTTTATTAGGCGAAATATTAGCCAGTTTTTGCTTATCCCAGTCTGCCCATGCTGATTCAGCTTGGGAAATTACTTCTTCAGTATTTACCAAAATTGGTGGCCGATTAGCAAAGATTTCTGATTGCGATCGAAAGGATAATTTTTGCCCCTGTCCATATTGCAACAAATCAAAAATCGTTTCCTGTGCTGCCGTCGTTAACATGGCAGTTATTTGGGATGAGTCGATCTTCATTAATTCCATGAGGGACAGTGCGCCTTGGTAATACCAAGAAGTTTTGCGTCTCTGTTCCAATCCATTCCATGCTTGACAATTTGCCGCCTCTACTAGATCTGCTAGCCCGACAGCTCCGCAGTGGGTGGACAATAACCGCTGCCACAGTCGATTGGGTTGCACCAAGTCTAGACTCCAGACAATTTGCCCCTGGTAGAAGACGATTTCCCATGATTGTCCCGATGCTACGGCAATATCCACCGTACCTGTAAACTCGCCCCAACTGAGATACTGGAGTCTACCGATCGAATTACGTTGGAGGTCAACAGCCGTCGAGTAGTGAAGATCATTGTTCATTGGGCACAAAAGTGAGATAGTCAAAGCAGTGAGGTTAAATACTCAACAATTGGGATGTCTAGTATAATCGTGGTGACTGATTTTTAAGAGTCTTCATTAGTATTCCCTCGGAATCACTCAGTGCGCTATTATGCTGAATTATCATTAGCGTTCGCGCAGCGTCCCCTTTGGGGAATCGCTATTGAATAGAGATTGATGACTGCCAGGTTCATATAGGAGTTGACGTGTTCAAGTTATTCGGTAAGTTAAAGCACATATCTGTAAAGTTGCCACCGACACTGGTAACAAAAACCCGTGCAGATCGTCAATCAGTTCATGATGCTAGCGATACAGAACATACCGATTCAGCGTCAGCCAGTCCTGAGCTAGCTGGGTTTGCCAACGTCGAGCCTTCAGAGATTTCTGGCAACCTCTTTCAAAATAATTCGACCGAATCAACAGTAGTTTCCGCCGCTACAGGCGATGGGGCGAATCACTCATCCACAATTACGCCATCCAAGAAAAAGTCTGGTAAGTTAGCAACCAAAAAAGCCAAAAGTCCCATGCTAATTGCTGTCGGACTTACAGCGACGGCAGTCGGCAAAGTTGGTGCCAACCTTGGTAAAACAGCAGGGAAGGTTGGAGCAACCATCGCCAAGCCATTCAAAGGCGATCGACCACTCCACAAGAAAAAACTGTTTTGGGTTGGTTCTGGTTTAGGATTGGGTGTACTAACTCTGGCAGGTGCGTGGGTTTTTGTCGATCGAAGTGTCGATACATATGCACCTGCTGATGCCCTCAGCTACGTCCGTCCAGGCACAATTACGATCGAGGGTGTGAATGGGCAGATTCTGCTGCAAACAGGCAATGCTACCCGCGAGACGCTCAAATCTTGGCAGATGCCAGACAAGCTTAAAAAAGCATTTGTCGCGATCGAAGATCGTCGCTTCTATGAGCATGATGGCGTAGACTACAAGGGCGTAACGCGGGCGATGGTTCAAAACATCACATCCCGCAACTTGGTCGAAGGTGCTAGCAGCATCAATCAACAGTTAGCGCGGATGGTTTATCTCAATCAGGAACGAAGTTTCTGGCGCAAGCTGCGGGAAGTTCGCCTCGCCCAGAGATTGAATCAAGGACTGAGTAAAGACAAGATCCTCGAACGCTACCTCAACCTGGTTTATCTCGGTGAAGGTACCTATGGAGTCGCCGATTCTGCTTGGGTATATTTTAGCAAAACAGTAGACCAACTCAGCCTTGCAGAAATGGCAACCTTAGCTGCCATGCCACCTGCACCCAATAAGTATTCACCATTTGTCAATCCTGATTTTGCTCAGAAACGCCGGAATTTGGTACTCGATCGAATGTTGGAGGCTAAATTTATTACAGCAGCAGAAGCTAAAGCCGCTAAAGTCGAACCGCTCAAACCCAAACGCAGCCCGATGAAACGGGAAGAACAGCAAGCCCGATATTTCACCAAATATATCGAGCAAGAACTCCCCCAGCGGATCTCTGCCAAAGCCATCAAAGAGGGTGGTTTAACTGTCGAAACTACGCTCAATCCAAAGTGGCAACTTAAAGCCGAGGAAGTAGTCAATTCCACCGTGCGAAATAATCGTGGCTCTTTCGGACAAGCTGCGATGGTCAGTATCGACCCCCGTACGGGCGGCATCAAATCGATGGTTGGTGGTACCGACTTTGAAACCCACCAGTTCAACCGCGTCACCCAAGCCAAACGCCAGCCTGGATCGACTTTCAAGCCGATCGTCTATGCTACAGCGATCGCTGGCGGCATCAGCCCGAATAAATCCTATCTCGATGCCCCCTTTGATGTCGATGGTTACAAACCCAAGAATGCTGGTAAAGGCTTCAAAGGGCAAATTTCGATGCATGATGCCCTAATTAATTCCGTCAACATCATCGCGATCAAAATTCTGATCGATACTGGCTGGCAACCCGTGATTGACAATGCCAAGAAAATGGGCATCGAATCCAAGCTCGAACCCTACTATTCCCTCGCACTAGGTGGACTAGAAGTCAATCTGCTTGAAATCACCAGTGCCTACACCACCTTCGCCAATCGCGGCATTCACAACCCCGTTCACGGCATCACCAGAGTCATCAACCAAAAAGGTGAAGTCCTCTATCAAAATAAACCCGTACCAGGCAAAGTATTTGAACCTGGAACCACCGCAATTATGACCTGGATGATGCGTGGAGTCGTCAATGAGGGGACAGCAACCTCTGCTCAAATCGGTCGCCCTGTCGCCGGAAAAACGGGCACCACAGACAAAGAACGCGATCTCTGGTTCATCGGCTTTGTCCCTCAACTAGTAACTGGAGTCTGGCTCGGCAACGATAACAATCGCCCTACCGGAAACGCTAGTAGCACCGCCGCCTATGCCTGGTCAAGATTTATGACCAATGCCGTCAAAGACTTCCCTTCCGAAGATTTCCCGCCACGCCCCGACAATCTCAGCGGACGGAAACCAGAACTCAAACTAGATCCCATCCATCCCCGCTACCAGCGCACGATGGCTGCACCAGCCAAGGACAAAGATGGTGAAAAGAGTAGCAGCAGCTCCGAGGATCGCCCCCGTCGCTCTCGCCGTCGCCGCTCTGAAGAATCCAGCTCAGAAGAAAGTCCTCGCCGTCGCCGCTCTGAGGCATCCAGCAGCAGCTCTGAAGAAAGTCCCCGCCGTTCCCGTCGTCGCAGCAGATCTAGCGAAGAGTAGTCGTTTAGTCAGTTTGAGATGCTGCGAAGATCTATACCCCACCCTAGCCCTCCCCTTGTAAAGGGGAGGGGACAAGAGTCCCACTTTTCAAGGGGAAATTCATCTCATATATAAATTGAAGGTAGTCAACGATAACCTAGCTCCTCCCCGCTTGGTTCGCTAGCACTGTCGGGGAACCCGAACAGTACGCGCATCCGCTTTCTAAGGGGAGGTTGGGTGGGGTAAAGATCTACGCGGCATCTCCTTAGATAGATTGAATCACGATCGAGAAATAGCACTAATTCAGTAATCCTACTCAGGTGTAGATGCTACCGCCCAAATAAAATAGAAGGCTAGAGCCTACAGCATCGTCAGGGTAAAAACGTGGAAAATCGCAGTGGAGAGCAGCTACAACCCCACACGTCCCACATCCCCTTGCCCTTCGCCAGCTATCAACTATGGTCGCAATTTGAGCCAGCTTTGGGCTGGGAGGATACCCACTGTCAGATGCAGCGAGGACTGCGATGGACGCAGGCAAAATCTTCTAGTCCAGCAGCGCAGGGATTGCCAGTTCAGGAGACTATTTGGCAAAAGGTGGGCAAATTAGCGCAGCAAGCCGTGTATGAATTTCATCAAAATCCGCTGTGGCTGAAGCATCCACGGGGCTGTGAACGGGTAGCGGACAGGCTGTATCTATATTACGAAATTGCGGTGGTACGCGATCGAACGATCCAAATTATTCAGCAATATCAAGCATCGCCATTCCTATTTGGGCAGGATATCATCGTATTAAATCGGGGTGATGAACGACTTCCCCAACCGATCGAAATCCACGTCGATAATGACAGTTTTCAGCTATTTGCAGCTTTTGACTGTATCGTTCAATCGTCAAATCTTCAGCTTCAAATCATCGATTTTAAAACTGGAGGAGCGGATCCCGATTTGCGCCAAGCCGAGGTCTATCTTTTAGCTTGCAGCTATCTTTATCCCGATCGCAATGTGGTTGCTTCTTTTTATAATCTGGAGACGATGACTAGCTCAGAGCTGATTACTACCAACGTCGCTAGCCTAACTGAAACCGCCACTAAATTAGCCCAAATTGCCAAATTGCACCAGCAACAACTGCAAGATTATCAACTCGATCCGACTTGTTTCGATCGATTATTTCCCGCTCATTCTGGTAGCCACTGTCGATATTGCCAATTTAGTTATCGCTGTGATTATGCTGCAAATATTTAGATTTGGATGAAATGAATACGAGATATTTCAATAACCAATCTCAGGCTGGGTATACTGAGATTGTGAGTATAACTGTCGATAACTATCAAAAATAACTGTCACCCGATCTAAAAATGTCTTTACAACACCTGCAACCATTTCAAGTAAATCCAGATCGGGTTAGCAATCAAGAAATTGCTAGACTGGTTGACAAAATTAGTATCGACAGTAAAGTTGGTGAAATTCACGGCATATTCGATCGCAACATTTCTGTTTGCGCTCACCTGCTCAAACATGCCTATATTGACTATCACAAAATTTATTTTCTATCGACTAGCCTGATCGTAAATGAAGAAAATCGTCCCGATTATATTTGCGGCTGTTATCATGCCACCAAAGGGATGAGCTGGTACGCGATCGTCTGTGCTGGCCCTCAAGAGCAGACTTGGGATGATAGTCTCCAATTGACAACAGTAGCTAAATTATCATTCGATCGATTGAACTATTGCACTACTAACCTGCCAAGAATTTTAGTGAACAATCAATTGGCAGAGGAAGTCGATCTCGATCGCGTTCATGGTTTACTAATTATTGGTCAAGATCGAGAGTTCTTTAGCAATCGTAAAAAACAAGATCGCAAACGAGACATGAATCAAAACTCAGCGATTAAACTCAGAACTTACGGAGCTTTCTTGCGTAAATTTGAAGTTCAGAAGACTCAAGGACGGTTGACCAGTAAGATCAAGAACTTTCTGGATGCTCGTACCGATCTATTTGCCCCCAAGAGTGGCATTAGCTCCAAAAAGTAAATCTTATTTTCCCTCATAGAATTTGTTAGAATGTTAGGCTTGTGAATACATTTCAACTCCTATGACAGTCAAACCAGAATGGTTGCGGGTCAAAGCACCGCAGTGGGAACGGGTCGGTAATGTCAAAGACATCCTCCGCGATTTGCAGCTCAACACTGTCTGTGAGGAAGCCTCCTGTCCGAATATTGGCGAGTGCTTCAGTGCTGGAACTGCAACATTCTTAATTATGGGACCTGCTTGTACTCGTGCTTGTCCCTACTGTGATATCGACTTTGAGAAGAAGCCGCAAGCATTGGAAGCTAGCGAACCGCTGCGGCTGGCTGAGGCTGTCAAGCGACTCAAGCTCAAGCATGTAGTGATCACCTCTGTCAATCGGGACGACTTACCCGACGGGGGTGCCAGTCAATTTGTGTCCTGTATCGAGCAGGTACGCGCCCTCTCACCCCAAACAACGATCGAAGTATTGATTCCCGACCTCTGTGCCAATTGGCAGGCATTGGAGACGATTCTAGATGCCGCTCCAGACGTACTCAATCACAATACCGAAACTATCCCAAGACTCTATCGCCGCGTCCGTCCTCAGGGTGATTATCAGCGTTCGTTGGAAGTGATCGCTCGATCGCGCGCCTACACTCCCAGCGTCTATACTAAGTCAGGGATTATGGTCGGACTGGGTGAAACAGACGAGGAAGTTCGTCAAACCATGCGAGATCTCAGAGCCGTTGATTGCGATATCATCACGATCGGTCAATACCTGCAACCCTCTGCTAAACATCTGACAGTAGCTGGATTTATCACGCCGCTACAATTCGATGCTTGGCGAGTCTACGGCGAAGAAATTGGCTTCTTGCAGGTAGTATCGACTCCCCTCACCCGTAGCTCTTATCATGCCGAGGAAGTCCAGAAATTGATGATAAAACATCCACGAAAATAGTCCGCCCAGGCTAGTGAACGGAGTCGCAAGCGGAGTATCTGCCTGTGCCTCCGACAGGCTAACGCCAAAAGCCGAACTACCCATCCCCCCATCTCTCAACTCTTCTACAATAGACATATAACTTCACAAAGGGCGATCTAATGGCGGGGGACTTCAGAGAATTTTTAGACGTACTCGAAAAACGGGGACAACTGCGGCGGATTAAGACCCAGGTAAACTCGGATTTGGAAATCGCCGAAATCGCCAATCGGATGCTGCAATGTGGCGGCCCAGGCTTGCTATTTGAGAATGTCAAAGGTGCAAAATATCCGGTAGCCGTGAACATCATGGGCACAGTAGAGCGAATCTGCTGGTCGATGAATATGGAAAAGCCCGAACAGCTAGAAGATCTGGGTCGTAAATTAGCCCTGCTCCAGCAGCCCAAACCGCCGAAGAAGATCTCCCAAGCGATCGATTTTGGCAAAGTATTGTTTGATGTGATCAAGGCTAAACCGAGCCGAGATTATTTCCCACCCTGTCAACAGATTGTGATTGAGGGTGATGACGTAGATCTCAACAGCTTGCCATTAATCCGCCCCTACAGCGGCGATGCTGGCAAGATTGTCACCTTGGGACTAGTGATTACCAAAGATTGTGAGACAGGTACGCCCAATGTCGGGGTGTATCGGCTTCAGTTGCAGTCCAAAAATACGATGACAGTGCAGTGGTTATCGATTCGGGGTGGAGCGCGTCATCTGCGGAAAGCTGCCGAACGAGGTAAAAAATTAGAAATTGCGATCGCATTGGGTGTACATCCCCTGATTATCATGGCAGCAGCCACGCCGATTCCGATCGATCTATCCGAGTGGTTGTTTGCGGGCATTTATGGTGGTAAGGGCGTAAAACTTGCCAAGTGTAAAACTGTCGATATCGAAGTACCTGCGGACTCAGAATTTGTCCTCGAAGGGACAATTACACCTGGAGAAGAGATGATCGACGGGCCATTCGGCGATCACATGGGTTATTACAACCAGTCCAAATCATGCCCGTTGATTCGGTTCAACTGCATGACTCATCGCAAAGATCCGGTCTATCTGACCACATTTAGCGGTCGTCCACCCAAAGAAGAAGCGATGATGGCAATCGCTCTCAACCGCATCTACACACCGATTTTGCGCCAACAGGTACCAGAAATTGTCGATTTCTTCCTGCCAATGGAAGCATTGAGCTACAAAGCAGCGGTAATTGCGATCGATAAAGCCTATCCTGGACAAGCCAGACGTGCAGCCTTAGCCTTCTGGAGTGCTCTACCTCAATTCACCTATACCAAGTTTGTGATCGTCGTCGATAAGGACATCAATATCCGCGATCCGCGCCAAGTCGTCTGGGCGATGAGTTCCAAGGTTGACCCCCATCGGGATGTCTTTATCATTCCCGACACCCCATTTGATAAGCTGGACTTTGCTACACCCAAGGTCGGTTTAGGCAGTCGGATGGGCATCGATGCCACTACCAAGGTTTATCCCGAAACCGACTCGGAATGGGGCGAACAGCTCGAATCCGATCCAGCGATGGCAAAGTTAGTAGACCAACGTTGGTCAGAGTATGGGTTGGCAGATATCAACCTCGATGAAGTCGATGCCAATCTGTTTGGGTATGATATGAAATAGCTTTAGAGACGGTCACAAACCCGACTTTTTGAAAAAGTCGGGTTTGTTGGGTTGGTTGCCATAATGGTTGAAATTTTGAGGTGAATCATGCAAAACGACACAAATCTGCCTGAATTAATTCAGCAAATGTTGTTACCAGAATTTTATCCCCATCCAGTAACAATGCCGATCGAATTAATCCAAACTCATGCATCGATCGTGTTGCTAACTGGTGACATTGCTTACAAACTCAAGAAATCAGTGAACTTTGGCTTTCTAGACTATTCAACTGTAACTAAGCGACAACATTTTTGTGAAGAAGAAGTCCGGCTCAATCAGCGAGGGGCAAAAGAATTATATCTAGGAGTATTACCAATCTCTAAACAAGGTGATAAATATCAATTTGGGAATGAAGGGGAAATAGTTGACCATGCCGTAAAAATGGTGCAATTTCCGCAATTAGCCTTACTTAGCAATATGTTTGAGTCAGGTCAAATAACTACTAGCGATCTTGAAGAAGTGGGGCAAGCTGTGACTCTATTTCACGCTCAGGCTCAGACGAGTGAATATATTAGTAGCTTTGGCACAGTAGCAAAAATTCGTCAGTCGATCGATGATAATTATCGTCAAACTGAGAAATATGTCGGTAGAGCGCAAACTCAACAGCAATATACTGAGACAAAAGCATATACCGATCGATTCTTGCTCGAACATTCACAGTTATTTCTCGATCGGATTGCTGGTGGATTTATTCGCGAGTGTCATGGCGATTTGCACTTACGAAATATCTGCCGCTGGCAAACCAAAATTCTGTTATTTGATTGCATCGAATTTAACGAACCATTTCGGTTTGTCGATACGATGTACGATGTTGCTTTTGCCGTGATGGATCTCGAAGCCAGGGGTCGAAAAGATCTTGCCAATCGATTTCTCAATGCCTATGTCGAGCAAACTGGTGATTGGGCGGGACTGCAAGTATTGCCGATGTATTTGAGTCGTCAGGCGTATGTCCGCGCCAAAGTTACATCATTTTTGCTGGATGATAGGGGAATATCTAGTGAAGATCGAGCCGCTGCTGCGGAAATAGCCGGAAACTACTATCGTCAAGCTTGGGAATATACCCGTTCCAAACAAGGTCGATTAATCATGATTTCGGGACTCTCTGGCTCTGGCAAAAGTACTTTGGGTAAACAAATCGCTGAGTCCCTAAATGGGGTGCAAATCCGCTCTGATGCGGTTCGCAAACATTTGGGCGGGATTTCACTCCTGACTAAAGGCGATGACAGCCTCTATACACCCGAAATGACGGCTAGCACCTATCAACAAGTATTGTCATTGGGCGCAAAGATAGCAACACAAGGCTTTACAGTGATTTTGGATGCAAAGTACGATCGACAGTCTTTGCGGGCTGCCGTCATCGATTTAGCCCAGTCTGAAGGGATACAGCTAGACATCATCTACTGTATGGCACCTGAGAATGTGTTGCTCGATCGATTAGCCCAGCGAACGGGAGATATCGCCGACGCAACTGTAGACTTATTAGCCAGTCAGCAGGCGGCGTGGGAAGATTTTACGCTTGTAGAGGAGCAGTATGTTATGAAGATTGATACTACGGTAGACTCTTTGATACAGCCTCTACTTACGGAATTGGCTCGATCTAAGCGTAGAACCTAGTTGGGTGTGTTGGGTTTCATTCTTCAACCCAACCTACAAATCTATCAACGATCGACTACTTAGAACCTGCCAGCAGAATCGAGTCATTCCAGACAGCATTGTACTTGTCTATCATCATCTCCAGGTTGAAATTCGATTGAATTCGTTCGCGACAGACTGCTTGTCGATCTGCCCATACAGCTCGATCTGACTTCTCATTCACCGCTGCTAGTATGGCAGTGGCTAACTGGGCTGGATCGCGGGCTGGGACTGCCCAGCCAGTATCCCCGACAATCAGAGCGGCATCCCCGACTAGGGTCACAACACAAGGTGTTCCACAAGCCATTGCTTCTGACACTACATTCGGAAATGCTTCACCGTAGGAACTAGACAGGACATGTAAATCCAACGCATTCATCACCGCTGGGATATCATTGCGAATTCCGAGCAAGCTGACACAATCTTTGAGTCCATATTGGGCTAGCAACGCCACCAATTCTTGGTTATTTACATCCACATCCGACCCGATTAGCACACAGTGCCAGGGCAAAGTAGCGCGATCTCTGAGGTTGGCTAGAGCGGCGATGAGATTGGGATGATCTTTTTGGGAATCCCAACGAGCGACCATTCCGAATAAGGTAGTGTCTTCAGTGATATTCCATTCCTGCCGAAGTCGATCTCGATCTTCCGATCTAGGCGAGAACTCGCTCACATCATAACCATTGGGGACTACCACCATTTTTTCGGACTTGTAGCCGATGGCGGTATGTACTCGAATACCATCCTGAGAGCAACTAATAATTTTCTGCGGAATAGCTCCAGAGAGGAGGGCGCAAGCACGCACGGTTAGTCTAGTAGTGAGTGGGGTTTGAGCTGGATCGAGATTGGTGTTGTGAATTCCCCAGACGATGATTTTTTTGCCAGCAAGTCTCGCAATAATACTACCTACTAAGTCGCTATGATACATCCAGGTTTGGATTGCGTCTGGATCGATTTGCTGAATTAGTCGATGCAACCGGATCAAACCACGGATCGTGAGTTTTGCACCTGGCATATCCAAGGAGTAAACTGGAATGCCTAATTTAATTAATCGATCGCCATAAGAGCCAATATCCATCAGTGAAATCACATGATGATCGTTTCTTTTGTCACCAGTCACAAATCGATAGAGTACAGCTTGAGCACCGCCGTCATCAAAAGCTGTAATAATGTGAAGCACTTTCATTCTAATTATCAGTTGGTGGTAGATAGTTTACTAATCGATTTTCCAAGTGTTACGCCCCAGAAAAAATCTTTGATTGTCGCTGGATTCGTATTCACATGAATTTTTCTACCCCAGGAGTAGATATCAAATTCGATCCGACCATTGCTATTCTTGGAGATCTTTGTCGGCGATTCTACCGAAATATTGCTGACGATCGTGACCCAATGATTTGGATAAATCCGATGAAAACGGGCGGCAAGAAACGAGTTATTGCCAAATAATCCTTGGGAATTGATCAGGGCAAAAGCGACCCCGCCAGATTCGATCGTGCTATTTGCTGCTTGAATTGCTCGAAATTCACCAGATAATGGTGTAGGGTAAGATTTCGAGGGGTATCCGAGTAGCTCCCGCACCCAGCCACTAATTTCCCAGGGTTTGGTGATACCACCGATTTCTCGAATCAGTTTTGGTGCTTTGGGATGAACGGGGACGATCTTATTGGCACAATCTCGGAGCGTCGCCAAAATCATCCAATCTGCTTGCGCCATCCGCAGATTGCCATAGCTGCGGCACAGTCTACCCGCAGCCACAAATTTGTTGGAGTATCCTTCAAAGCTGCCATGCTCATACAAACTTTGGCAGATCTGGATATATCGATCGGGTTGTTTGCGAATTAATTCAAATACTACTGCCGCAGGGCCGCAAAAAGGCTGTTCGCCCTGCTGGATTTGGTACGGATTATTAATCCTGCTGCGAATCTCACTAATAATTTGGCTTTTGTCTAAATGTGTCCAGACACCAGTTTGGGTCGATCGAGCAAATTTAGCAAGCTGTTCGTCGAGACTGGGATCTATTGCCTTGGTTGTGTCTGTGTCGCTTCGCATAGGACTGGTGGAGACGCGAGTAATTGCACCACCCTTATAGTACCCAGATCCCCGCCCAATACTCAAATCATTTCTAGTCGTCTAGATGAGCGTAACGGTTGAACAGAAAATCGAGGGCGTAATTTCGTAGTTCCATATAGGTGCTACTTGCCATAATTTTCTCACGATCGCGTGGTCGATCGAATGGTATCTCTAATACTTCGCCAATTGTAGCCGCAGGGCCGTTGGTCATCATCACCAGTCGATCGGCTAGATACAGTGCTTCGTCGATATCGTGGGTGATCATCAGGACTGTGAGCTTATGTTGAGTCCAGATTGTCAGCAGTTCGTCTTGGAGTTCTTCTTTGGTGATCGCATCGAGGGCACCAAAGGGTTCATCGAGGATTAATACTTGGGGTTTAATTGCCAGGGCGCGGGCAATTGCGACTCGTTGTTTCATGCCGCCAGAGAGCTGTCCAGGTTTTTTGGTGGCGGATTCGGTGAGTCCGACCATTTCTAGATGTTCGCGGACGATCGCCTGCTTCTGAGCTTCGGTGTATGTGGGATAGACGGACTCTACCGCGAGATAAACGTTGTCGTAGGCGGTGAGCCAAGGCAGGAGACAGTAGTTCTGGAACACCATCATGCGATCGGGACCAGGTTCGATGATGGGGTTGCCGTTGAGGGTGACGGTGCCGCTGGTGGGGGTGTTGAAGCCGGACACCATGTTGAGCAGGGTGGATTTGCCACAGCCGGAATGTCCGATCAGGCAGATGAATTCGCCTTCGTTGACGGTGAGGTCGATGCCATCGAGGATGGTGGTGGGGCCGTTGGGGGTGGGGTAAACTTTGGTGACTCGATCGATTGTGAGGAATGACATGTTGGTGTTTGGTTGGGATGGTTTGCCGGACTAGTGCTTTGGGTTTGGTTGCTGGTGGGGAAAATCCGGATCTGGGGGGTCTGTCTTGTCTCGCGAAACCGTCGGGAAACCCGACGAGCGCGAGCCGCTGCCCCCCAACCCCCCATTGAGAGGCGGGGTGCCGCCCCTCAAACTCCCCTGCACAAGGTCATATTTGTGCGCTAGCTTGGAGCGGCATTCGCTCCGCTTTAGGTCTTAGTTGGAAGTTACTGGACTCTGAATATCTCGTTAATTTCTAGAAAATCCCCTCCTCGGAGGGGTGCCCGTAGGGCGGGGTGGGTAGATCTCCGCACTCAATCCAACTCAACATCTCTCACCACTAACTCGCGATGAATCGGTTGATTCTGGAGATATTTCAACGGCTCATCGGGATTAAACACCTGCCCGTCGAAAAGCTGGAATGGATCTCTGTCTGGTTCAATCCCCACATACCCCAATTGTTGACAGGCGGTGAGGAAGTGATCGACGCGGCGGACTCTAGAGAGGATTTCGATGTGGTTTTTGGGGAAGGGGGTGATGCCCCAGCGGGCAAGTTGGGTGAGGATCCAGAGTCCTTCGATGCTGCGGGGGCAGTTGGCGTTTTCGACATGGAATTGATGGTAGCGGGGAAGCTGTTCGGGGAGGGTATTACCGCCTCTGTCAAATGGTCCGATTAAGCCAGGGCGAATCAGTTGGGGTGAGACGTTGAGGTGTTGGGTGAGGAGATCGAGGATTTTCTGGCGGTTGCGGGGTTCATCGCAGTATTCACAGGCTTCGAGGACTGCTTGGACGATCGCGGCGTGGGTATTGGGGTGTTGTTGTACCCAGCTTTCTTTGAAGCCGAGGACTTTTTCGGGGTTGCCTGCCCAGATGTCCAAGTCGGTGGCAATGACGAAGCCGATTTCTTCTTGGACGGCTTGAGTATTCCAGGGTTCACCGACGCAGAAGCCATCGATTTCATGGGATCTCAATCGATCGACCATTTCCTGCGGTGGAATTACCACGAGGTCTAGATCGTGGTCGGGATCGATGCCAGCGGATGCCAGCCAGTATCGCAGCATCAGGTTGTGCATGGAGCACTCATGGACGATGCCGAGGGTGAGTTTGCGATCGGTAGTACCGTTGCTAATTAATGTTTTGAGGTTTTGGAGAGTCTGAACACCTTGGTTGTAGAGATTGGTGCTGAGGGTGATCGCGTTGCCATTACGGGAGAGGACGAGTGGCACGGAGATTGGAGTAGCTGGTTGACCATTCATGCCCAGAGTGAGGGCTAGAGGCAGCCCTGCGACCATCTGAGCCGCGTGAATGTCCCCCGCCACCAAATTGTCGGAGATCGCGTTCCAGCTCACTTCTTGAAGGAGATTTACCTGTTCGATTCCATATTTAGCAAAGAAGCCTTTCTCTTTCGCAATAATCAGCGGTGCAGCGTCGGTAAGGGGGATGTAGCCAATACTAATAGTGGTTTGTTCGAGTTTTTTGGTTTGGGGCGCGAGAGGTGTTTGGGTTAATTTAGCTGCTTGGCGTTGTTTGACACGTTTTTGCTGGTTGAGGAAGCTGATGATTTCACTCCGCATGGGATAGTAGTCGGGGTGTTTGACTACTTCCATCCGCTGGCGGGGACGGGGTAAATCGACGGTGAGAATTTGACCGATCCGCGATTCGGGACCATTAGTAAGCATCACCACTCGATCGGATAGTAGTAGTGCTTCATCCACATCATGTGTCACCATCACCGCCGTAACGCGGCTCTCTTCGCAGATATGCATCAATTGTTCTTGCAATCCGCCACGGGTGAGGGCATCAAGGGCACCAAATGGTTCATCGAGCAGTAATAGTTTCGGACGAATAGCTAGGGCACGAGCGATCGCAACGCGCTGTTTCATCCCGCCAGAAAGCTGGTTGGGACGTTTATTTGCAGAGTTTTGCAAACCAACTAATTCGATGTGGTGTTCGATGATACTTTTACGTTCACCTTTGGGTTGTCTACTATAGACTTCATCAACAGCCAGGGCGATATTTTCCCGCACAGATAGCCACGGCAAGAGGGAATAATTCTGAAATACGACCATTCGATCGGGACCAGGTTCGGTAATTTCTCTGCCTTCTAAAATTACTCCACCTGCGGTAGCTCGATCGAGTCCCGCGATCATATTCAATAACGTAGATTTGCCACAGCCAGAGTGACCGATCAGGGATATAAATTCACCTTCTTTAATTTCTAACTCAATATTTTTTAGTGCAACATATTTCCCGCCATTTGCGAGAGGAAATACCTTGTCTACGTGATCGATTTGAACAAACATAATTTGGTGGATGGTGAATGGTGGATGGTGAGGATTAATAGCAATCTGTAGGGGCGGGTTCATGCGACTAATGTCGGTTGCACTAAAAAGCTGATTCAAACCCGCCCAACAACACCAGCATAAACAGCATTTTCTACTTCTGATCCTCAGCTACAATCTTAGTTGCAATAAACGCGATCGATCGATCCAATAAGAATCCCACTACACCCACATAAATCAGCGCGAGAATAATGCGATCGAGATAGGCGTTGTTATACGATTCCCAAATAAAGAAGCCAATGCCCACATCACTTCTGAGCATTTCGGCTGCTACGATCGCCAGCCAAGATAGACCGATCCCAATTCGTAATCCTGTAAATATATAAGGCAGCGATGCTGGTAATAAAATCTTGAAAAAGTAAGCCTTGTTTGATAATTTCAATACTCGTTTAACATTAATATAATCCTGCGGAATCTGCTGCACCCCGACGGTTGTATTGATTAAAATTGGCCAAACAGCAGTAATGAAAATCACAAATATTGCTGCGAGTCCATTATCTTTCAGAGCTGCTAAGGCGATCGGCAACCAAGCCAGCGGCGGAATCGTGCGTAAGATCTGAAAGATCGGATCTAGCGATCGATAAACCAACTTATTCGACCCAATTAAAATTCCAAATCCCACTCCCACAATTGCCGACAAACTAAACCCAATAAATACTCGTTGTAAACTCGCCCATACCTGCAAAGCCAACCCTTTTGAGTTACCACCATTATCAAAAAATGGATTGATAATAAACGGATCCCAAGCCCCTTGAACCACCTGAATCGGCCCAGGCAAGCCCTGTGAACCTGGCATACACAGCAATTGCCAAATCACCAAAAATATCAGCAAAGCAACCACTGGGGGCAAAATACCCCGCGCCTGTTTCACAATCCAAGAGTTGCTATTAACCTTGGTGCCCATTCGATTTTTGGTGATTTGCCGACTACTACTCGCTGCCATAATGCTCCTGGTTATTTAATAATTTGATATCGCTGATTAGTCATTTGGATCTAACAGTGGTGATGGTGTTATCCCTCAACGTCCCTTGAAAGATACCATGTACACCTAAGTCCGTTAGAGTTGTTGCGGAGATCTTTACCCCACCCAACCTCCCCTTGGAAAGGCTACCGTGTATACACAAGTTGGATGGACTTCGTTTCGAGATCTAGATCCCCCCTAGCCCCCCTTTTTAAGGGGGGAACCGGATCCGGAAGTCCCCCTTTTTAAGGGGGATTTAGGTGGATCTCTAGAGTTTTCGCTTTTCTCCAGACTTATGTATACACCGTAGCTTTCTAAGGGGAGGTTGTCTTGACGCGCTAAACCCTCGGGGAACCCGAGGAGCGCGCGTCGCTGGGTGGGGTATGGATCTACGCATCAACTTTAACGTGTATACACGTTAGCCTCCAAGTGGTAGCCATTAATTTTTCGTTGACAATACCAACCATTGGGTAACGCCATCTGCGATCGATTTGGCCATTTTTTGCTGCTCTTGAGGATTAGCAATTTGCTCAAACTCACCAGGATTACTCATGAAGCCCCATTCCAACAGTACTGAAGGTGCGGATGCAGGACGAGCGAGGGCAAGGTTGTCCCAGAACACACCATAGGATGGACGACCAGTATCTTTGACCACATAGTTGTGGAGGTACATGGCAAGGCTTTGGGCTTGGGCGTGGTACCAGAAGGTTGAGAAACCCTTGGTGTCGGGATTGCCACCATCGGGGAGAGAATTGTGGTGGACAGAGAGAGCTAGGGTAGGTTCTAGATTATCAATAATTGTTTGTCGATCGCTCAGTTCGATCGCCTTATCTACTTCTCGCGATAAAAATACTGAGGCACCCCGCATCGACAGCTCATTTGCCAATAGTTTGGCAGCATAGAGATTGGCATCCTTCTCGGTGTAGCCATTTGGTCCAACAGCCCCAGAATCAGCACCGCCATGTCCTGGATCTAGTAAGATTTTAGTGCCAGTTAGCGGTTTGTTGAGATTATTTCGATCGAGCTTGGGCGGATGGCGCAGGGATAGTACGAGGTTGCTACCTTGGTATCTGAGCTTGTAGCCCCACTGTTGTTTTGATTTGAGGTTAAACACATATTGGACGACTCCAGGGGTCGTCTGCTTCCAATCTAGCCGCGAAACAACGGGGTTATCATTGAACCGAATGATGTCAGTTTGAGCAGTAGTGTTGTAGAGAGTGAGGGTGACAGTATTTGTCCCTTGTTCGAGAGTGACGGGAACTGCTACCTGGAGCGGGAAGATCACATCAGTTGCGCCCGCCCGATCTTTGCTCATTACGCTTTTGACGATCGTTTTGGGCGGTACTTTGATTCCCGTAGTGATTTGGACTTGCTCGGCGAGAATCCAGCCACCATAGTCAAGCCGCACCCAGTTAGCCTGCTTGCCATTGTTATTCCCTGTCTGACGAGCGGTAATGGAGGCTCTAGTCCCTTTCGGCAGCGGTGTCAACCGACTAAAATCCGAACTCGCACCTGTGCGGGTGATACCACCTTCAACTTTGACTTCGGCAATGTCGAGATTCAAGGGGGAGAGAATCTGAACTTTGCCTGGTGCTGTTTGAGCAACAGTTGTTGGCGGATTACCTGTTTCGAGTTTGTAGGTAGGGTTGCCCAGATCTGCGGCGGCAGAAGCGATCGCACAGCCTAGATATTGCCCTGCACCGTACATCGCTTGAGGTTGATTTTTATCGATTAGGGCAGCTTTATTATCGGGTAACTCAACGCTCTTGGTTTGTTCTTGGAGCTTAATATCTTGCCCTAAGACATTCACTTCTACTTTGGATTTTGTCGGCGCGTTTGCACCAAAACAAACTAACTCTCCAGGCATCCGCGCCATATCACCTTGAGGTTCGAGGGAACTAGCAGTGAAATTACCTGGAGGGGCATCGGTTTTGGATACTGCCGATCGAGTCACCACGATCGTTTTCGTCTGTCCCTTATAATCGACATCGAAGGTGTTTTTGCCAACTTTGAGATTGAAGACAGAGGCAAAATGCCCTTTGAGGCTGCGGGGTACGGAAGTTTGATTGATTGATACCTTGCCCTCGCTCGGCGCACTCCCAATCAGGAAAATTCGATCGGCTGCGGTTTTGTAGTCGGCAGGGGGATAGGATATGTATAGTGATTTTGATGCGGCATCGGGTGGAGTCAGTTGTGCCATGACCATAGGTGCCACAAATGAGCACAAACCGATCGCACCACCTACAATCCCTAACTGCGAATACTTGCCGAGCATGATTTTTAAGAATCGGTTATTTGGTTTGAATTTAAGACTATCTTTCAGCTACTAGTCTGACTAGACATATCTCATAGCTGAACTTGCATAAGTATTTGTACTTATCTATTGGTCGAAATTATAGCATCTTTATGATGACTAAAATGCGATACCCTACACCTTATTTAAATTAAGTAGTTAAATCTCTAAAATTTGTTCCAGCTATGAGATATTTTTGGCACTTGTCGCCATACAATAGGGGAGAATCCTAGCTCTATTGATAAATCCTTGATTTTAATAAAAAAAGCCCATGCCTAAAGGAAATCAGTGGAATTTTTTGATTTTAGTAATTGCTGGTATCGCTGGAGCTTTTCTAGTCTTTAAGTTCTTATTACCACTTTTATTAACAATCGTCGGATCTTTATTCTCTTTTATAATATTTATCAGTGTCTGTTTAGTTCCCGTTGGACTGTTTTTAATGGGGTCTTACAATAATATGCAATCCCAAGCGCAGGGAATCAAAGAGGCTCATTCTAATACAATCGTTTCGATGCAGAAGCGAGTAGATCTAGCTAACAAGCTGGTTGATATCGCATCTAGTTATGGAGAGCATGAAAAACTGACTCAGATTACCGTCGCTCAAAATGAATCAGTCCAAGCTGCCATGAATACTTCTCAAGAAGTTGATGGTACTGTCAATCGAATTTTGTCGATGGCTAGAGCCTATCCAGATCTCAAGGCCAACCAAACATATCAAAATTTGATGACTCAGCTTGAAAGTATTGAGAACGATCTACAGCAAAAACGCCAGGTTTATAACGGTCAGGTACGCAGTTACAATACATCTTGTACGTCGATTCCCATCGTTTTTGTAGCTCCCTATCTAGGATTTAAAACTGCACCATACTTTGATGTGGCTAATGCTGATTCATTAGAAAATTTGAAGGACTTCCACTCCAGCGATGGTGAAAATCTGAAAAATGCTCTAGCTCAAGTGACTAACAAAGTGGCGAACAGAACTCAAAATCCACCAACGGAAATCCAGTCCGAGAGTCAAAGCTTACTCACTAATACCAACGAAAATTTAGACGATAATTGAGCAAGAAGAATTATCAGCATGACTAGGTTAGACCCTGAAATCCAATACTAGTAGAGTGTTGGATTTCAGGGTTTAACCCAGCCTACAAATCTATATTCTCCATGTAGCAAATTTTCGATCTTTCTTATAGGTTCCAAACAGCGGAATGTGGGATAAAATATTATTTATGTATTTTCCTTCGATCGAAAGGGAATAATAGGTATGGCTGCTTAAATTAAATAACTATCTAGAATACTGAGGGAATTGATATGACTAAAGAATATATGAATTTACAGTTCCCCAACAATGCCAAAGGCCAAGCTGATAAATTAGATGCATTACGGACTTATAGTGCGTCGGGTTGGACTGTAACAAGCGAAAATATTTCACAGGGGAAATTTAAAGGAGAAAAGGCCTGTTGTCTTGCCCTATTATGCTTTCCGCTTGCATTTTGTGCTGGATCTTCAGATGGTCTTATCAATATAACTTTAGAAAGAGGTGGTTAACAGTAACCCAGAAAAATGATAAGGTAGTCGCTCCTGTCATAAATCCGGTAATAACTCTAAGCCTATTATTGGATTTCCGCCATCTCATGATTTGCGTCACGCCGTCAAATAGTAACACCATAAAAGAAAAGATGAATATCTTAGATGCATGTTCACTCACTGGTAAGAACAGTGGTGAAATTATACATCCAGCTATCAAGCCTGTACATCTAGCACAGACATGAAATTGTCTGTTCCGCACAAAAAAAGAGCGTGAACTTATTCTATGACAGTTAACAAATTTATATAAGAGAGTGTTGTCTATGAATAGTTTAATTAATATTTCTTCATAGTATTTTTTCAATTTGTTATTTAATTTGCAGTTCATACCAAAAACATCCTATTTTAATTTTTAATATCAACAATTTAGCCTCACGCTCTGCTATCTGACACCCTGGAAATGTTGGGTTTCGAGGCTCAACCCAACCTACGATAAAAGATTTGTCCGTCAATTAACACTCAGACCTACCTAAAATTAGGGTAGGGGTAATTCATGAATTACCCCTACCCTAATTCTGGTGTCAAATGTTTATTTACTTCTTCTTCCCGCTTGCCTTCTCTGCTTTAGCAGCTTTCTTAGCGGCTTCGGCTGCTACAAAAGCTTTTTGCTTATCAGCTTGGCGTTCTTCTTCTAGCTTGTCGAGATAGTAGTGATAGTCTCCGAGATATACGCGAAACTCACCATCGCGGACTTCGACGATCTTATTCGCGACTTGAGAGATAAAATACCGATCGTGTGAGACAATCAACGCCGTGCCATCATAATTGATTAGCGCATTTTCCAGGGTTTCTTTAGCTGGGATATCCAAGTGATTGGTTGGCTCATCGAGGATTAATAGATTAGCTGGAATCAAGAGCATTTTTGCCAGCGCGAGTCGGGCTTTTTCACCACCACTGAGGGATTCAACTTTCTTGAATACCATATCGCCAGTAAATAAGAACTGACCTAATAATGTTCTAACCGCTTCATTTTTCCAGTCAGGGACTTCATCATGAATAGTTGCTAGAACTGTTTTGCTGAGATCGAGTGCTTCTGCTTGATTTTGCTCAAAGTAGCTGGGAATCACATTATGTTCGCCAAGAGCAATCGTGCCGCTAGTCTGATGTTCCATCCCCATGATCATTTTCAATAGGGTGGATTTACCACAACCATTAGGGCCAAGAAAGGCGATTCTGTCACCACGTTCGATGAATAGATCTGTGCCCATGAATAGGATTTTATCACCATAGACATGTTCGAGATTTTTGATTTCAACTATTTCCCGACCACTGCGAGGAGCTGGTGGGAAGCGGAAACTGAGCGTCCGCATGGTCGATACTGGAGCAGCGATGCGCTCGACTTTATCGAGTAGCTTTTCACGACTCTTTGCTTGAGTACTTCGGGTGGCACTAGCACGGAATTTCTCGACGAATGCCTGTTGTTTTTCGAGTTCTTTTTGCTGACGATCGAAAGCATTTAATTGCGCTGATGAGTTCTCTGCTTTTTGTTCGAGATAGGATGAATAATTTCCCAGATAGTTTGCTGAAACACCGCGCTCTGTTTCAACAATTTGGTTGCAAAGCCGATCGAGGAACTCTCGATCGTGTGAGATGATTACCATTGGCGTTTCCAGTTTCCGCAGATAATTTTCCAGCCATTCGATCGTTTCTAGATCTAGATGGTTAGTCGGCTCATCGAGGAGTAATAGATCGGGGAATTGGAGCAAGATTTTGGCTAAACTCATCCGCATTTGCCAACCACCACTAAAGGCACTGACTAATCGATCGGCATCTTCCAGTTCAAACCCAACTTCGGGTAAAATCTTGTCAATCTCAGCTTCTAGGGCATAACCATTTAAGGCTTCATACAATCGCTGAAATTTATCCATGCGGGTGAGCAATTTATCTAGCTCGTCACCAGCAGCCGTCTCTAGCTGATGATGAATTTGATTCAGCTCGGAGTGTACGCGATTGGCTTCCCCAAAGGCTTGCCACAATTCTTCCTTGACAGTCTTGGTTGGATCTACGTCAAACTCTTGGTTGAGATAGGCGATATTCAGACTATTTGGACGAATAATTTCGCCGCTGGTGGGTTCGATTTGCCCAGCAATAATCTTCATTTGGGTGGATTTACCCGCACCATTTGCACCTACTAGTCCAATTCGATCTCCTGGCTTGACTTCCCAATTAATGTCTTTGAGGACTTCACCTGTGGGATAAATCTTGCAGATATGTTCCAGTCGCAGCATGAAATTAATTTTCTCCAGGAGTAGTAAGAGGCGGGCGGGTATCCCAGTTCTATTTTAACAAAACTTTACCACTAAAATTAGGCTTTAGGCTTTGGGCTTTAGGTGTTAGGCATAAGATTTTCACAAATTACATGTCTAAACCTCTCTCCAGCAGTATTCCCTAACGCCCAAAGCCTAAAGCCCAAGACCTAACTATCTAATTCTTGCTAAAATTAAGACTAAAGTTACCAAGAAGAATTCGCCAATGATGAACGTAATGGAGTTTTTTCAGCACAGTGCTGGTAGATGGAAATCAAAACGAATTACCCATCACCTGGCATTTAGACGATCGGAGATGGGAGAATCAGAGATTGAGGTCAAGGCACTCACTGCTACAGATCCAACAATTATTGAGCTGTGTGAATCCCATCAAGTCGATCCCAGTTTGGCTGTGGGCGGTTGTTGTGTGACTTGGGCGGCTTCGATGGGCTGGGACCAGGAGGGCGAAAATCATGAAGGCAAGACTGTCTTCGCGCTGGTGCCCGATCGAGAGAAGCCCCATACTGGTCAACTACTACGCGATCGAGGTTATGCTGAAATCGTCTCGGTGATCGGACATTACGAAATGGACAATGATGGTGGATTGGTTTTGACTACTGAATATGACATCATGAGTTCGGTGGAAAGGTTCTGGTTCCCCAGTGATAATGTACGGGTGCGGAGCAGTACTGTAAAACGGATGGGTGGATTTAGCACTGCGACATTCTGCACGGAAACTCGCTGGTTGGGAAATTCAAGCAGCGATACTGTTGTCAGTGAGTCTGCAAATACAAATACAAATCTAGTTCTCTCCCCGCTCGGTTGGTGATAGCTAGTAACCAGACTCAAATATATCGCAGTGGAGTTGAATACCTCGAGCGGGTTCAACTCCGATTACCAGAACCACAGATGGTGGATATCATGGCTAATTTACGCGATCGAGTAGCTATTTGCAACTGGATTGGCTCACAGATAAAAGCTGTCAATAGCTCGCTCCAGTCTCATCTTAATGCCTGTCATGACTGTTTCGATCCGCGCGATCGAAAGCCTGTTGATATCTTCGCCGTACCATTTTCATCATCGGTGCGGTTAGACGGCTTTTGCAATATTAGTACCACTCCAACCACAATTTTGGTCGATGTGGGTAGACTTGCGCCTGCTGATTGGCTAGCTCTAGTCGCCCATGAGTACGCCCACGCTCATTTAGGTTATCCAGGTCACGATCGAGCTTATGCTGAGGTTCTCAGCCATCTATGCTTAGGATTAGGCTTTCCACAACCATCGATAATTCCAGTCGATCGCAGTTTACACTATTGGCCGATGTATTCACCCTCGATCGATCCATTGGCTTGGTGGCGGGGGGATTAGGGCGTGGGAGAGTAGGGCGTGGGGGCGTGGGGGCTTGGGGGCTTGGGGGCTTGGGAGTGAGACCTAGAAAGTATTTCTTTCTGCTTATCTCCCGTGCTCCCGTACTCCCGCACCCCCGTGCACCCACGCCCATCTATCCAGAAAAGATAGGAGCACGAAATCTAATCTCGCGCTCCCAAACCAATAACTCTAGAAAAAGATCCTACATTTAGTAGAGTTGTTCTTCTTGGTGAGTCAAGATCGTGCAGTTGGACTTAGGATAAGCAACGCAAGTCAGCACATAACCTGCTTCGATTTGGTCATCATCCAAGAAAGATTGATCGGATTGATCGATTTCTCCAGCAGTGATTTTACCAGCACAGGTAGAACATGCACCTGCACGACAGGAGTAAGGTAGATCGATGCCTTGCTCTTCGGCTGCGTCTAAAATATAAGTGTCATCGGCAACGTCGATAGTTGTGTTTAGACCTTCAGCTTCGTTGATTAAAGTAACTTTAAAAGTTGCCATGTTCGATTGATTCCTCTCTATTTCGCTTAAAAATTGCGGATACGGACAAATTTATCTGGATTCAGGTGAGATTTATCCACCGAGCTTTTGTCAATCACCACGACTCGCAAGATTGCCCAACTAGTCGTAGTAATTTTTGGCTCTATTTGAATACTAAGGGAAAAACTCCCCATCTGTATCTATAAGTATCTCTGAAGTCCAATGGTATTCGTAATCGAATTGCGGGGATTCATCCTAATTACTTATATCTCTGCGTCAGATAAATAATCGGATATCGATTATAACCGTTGTGCTGGAATACTTTCAGACTCTGAACAAGGACTGTCAAGCCGATCGAATCGGCAGCTCGAACAGCAGGTATAATATTTTCCAACGTCCGGTTTCGTTGTCAGTTCGATTACTTTATAATATTAGAAAATCTTATGTCTACGATCCCTAATTATGGAGAAATTAATCTCCCGATCCGTGTTGGCATCGTTGGGACAGGATTTGCCGCCAAAGTCCGCGCTCAAAATATCACTGCTGAAAACCGGACTCAATTAGTCGCCGTCGCCGGACGCACTCCCGCACGAACGACAGAATTTGCCGCAGGATTCAACGCCATCGCTGTGGATGATTGGCAGACATTAATCCAGATGCCAGATATTGACATGGTAGTCGTCGCAACGATCAATAGTAATCACAGTGAAATCGTCCACGCGGCAATCTCTGCGGGAAAGCACACAATCGTCGAGTATCCACTAGCACTCGATCCTCAGGTAGCCGCCGAAATTATCGAACTAGCCAAGGTAAAGAAAGTATTACTCCACGTCGAGCATATCGAACTGCTCGGTGGATTGCATCAGACAATGCGCGAACAGCTACATCATCTGGGTGAGGTCTATTATGCCCGCTACAGCACGATCGTTACTTCTCGCCCTGTAGTTGAGAAATGGACGTTCAATCGCTCTGAGTTCGGATTTCCCCTGAGTGCTGCGCTTTCTCGGCTGCATCGCTTTACTGACTTATTTGGCTCGATCGAGAGTATCAACTGCAATAATCAATACTGGGGTGGTGTTGGCGATTATTATCAGACTTGTCTGTGTACAGCTCAATTTCGCTTCAAAAACAGTCGCACGGTTGGTGAAATTGTATATGGAAAGGGCGAAGGTTTATGGCAAAATTCCCGCAAGTTTGAGGTGCATGGGGAAAATGGGGCGTTAATCTTTGATGGCGATGAAGGGATGTTAATTCAGGATGGGATTTCGACACCACTGGATCTCGGTGCGCGGAAAGGGTTGTTTGCCAAGGATCTGGAATTGGTACTAGATCATCTGATCGATGGCAAACCCAACTATGTAATGCCTGCGGCGAGTCTTGGAACTCTGCGAGTAGCTGATGCCGCTAGAATTTCTGCTGAAACTCGACAGACTGTTGCTATCGATCGTCCCTAGCTATAGACTTGTGTGGCAGAAACCCGACTTTTTCCAAAAAGTCGGGTTTCTTAATTCAATCCCTCTAAGTGAGCTACCAATGCTTGTAATCCTAGATAATAACTATTGGCACCAAATCCACTAATCTGACCGACCACGATCGATGCTAGATAGGAATGGTGGCGAAACTCTTCGCGCTTGTAGATATTGCTAAGATGGACTTCCACGGTGGGAATTTGGACAGCGGATATGGCATCGCGAATGGCAATACTCGTATGAGTATAAGCTCCAGCATTGATCACAATCCCCTGATGTCGATCGCGTGCAGCATGGATAACATCAACAATTGCGCCTTCATGATTTGACTGAAAAGACTGCACTGCTGCGTTTAGAGATTTACCCAGTTCTATTAATCGGGCATCGATTCGCTCTAAAGTCGTCGCGCCATAAATTTCTGGTTCCCGCAGTCCCAATAAATTGAGATTTGGACCGTGCAAAACTACAACGCTCAAATTACAACTCTCTGCTGGAGTCACTGCGCTAACGATCGACATAGTAAGTCACATTTACCAACCTCGATCGACTACCTGTAGCGGCGACTTCGGTCTTCTACAGGGATCGGGATTAGTTCTGGCTCGGGCTGCATTTCAGGACCCAGCAAAGCCTCGACGACCTTACTAGCCCACTGTTTGAGTTTTTCTAATACTTTTTCGATATAGCCCATCAGATCATTTACTCCAAGAATAATCAAGCCTAAACAAGTACTCCCACCAATATTTTGGGATCCGATTTCCATTAAATGGACTAATCGGTTACATCACTTATTGTTTCCTATTGTAAAGCTAAATCTCATTTACGTGTGGGCTGAACTGAGTAGCTATATCTAGATTTTGAAAAATATTTGTGTCTGTAATCTATTCAGCAAGAGCTTTTCAGCATCTTCACAGCAAAATCCTCAACTTTCTTAAGTAAATATTAAGATCGTCTGAAAATAATTATCTAGACTGGTTGCGAGCAAAAATGAGGAGCTGTAATCCTTGCTAGACAACATTTTTGTTTGGAATTAGATAAATCAGACCAGAGATGAGAGTAGCCGCTACAGAAAGCCAAAAAGCGACTAGACCATACAAGTGCCAGTTTTCGATCGATAATGGTGTGATAATCGTCGCGATCGCTACGATTTGACTGACTGTCTTGAGTTTACCCCAGATATTCGCTCCACTAATCTGGGTTTGATTGACACGCCAGCCCGCAATCGTTAGTTCCCGCGCCAGAATCAGGCAGACACCGATCGCCGGAACTAGGTGAAGATCGATTAATATTAGTAGGGGAATCAAAATCAATAGCTTGTCTACTAAGGGATCGAGAAATTTGCCTAAATCCGTTACTAGATCTAGTTTGCGCGCGAGATAGCCATCGAGCCAATCAGTCAAAGCTGCCACCAAAAATACCGCGACTCCAATCCAGCGAACGGTTAGACTATCGCCGTAGAGACAATAGACAACTACAGGCAAACCCAATAGTCGGGACAGTGTAATCGAGTTAGGTAAATTCATCATCGAATGTTTAACAATTACTAGTGATAGTGAAGACCGATTTACGGGCACATTAGGAAAGTAACTACTTACCAGCATACAGATAAGAAAGCCTCGCCGTTGTTTGGGCTGTAGGTCTTGTCCACCCTCAGCATATTGAACTCGATATCATGGATAATAGACAAAACAATCTTCAATTACCAGTGCATCTTTCGATCTCAGACGCAATCGGTTCAATCCCGTTTTTGAGTGAATTACCAGCAGCAGCACTGGCTCCAGCACTAGCTCATGCGGCAATTCGTCACCATCCAGCCAATCAGACAATCTTACTAGAAAATGATTGGGGTAGCTCGGTTTATTTTGTATTGAGTGGATGGCTCAAAATTCGGACTTACAATGCTGGCGGACGCGAAATCACCCTAAATATTGTCGGGCGTGGCGAAATCGTCGGTGAAATGGCGGCAATCGAGCAAGCTCCCCGTTCTACTGATGTGCTGAGTTTAACTCCCGCGACGATTGTAAACATTCCGGCTGAAGATTTTATCAGACTACTCACTACCGAACCACTAGCTGGTATGCGCCTCGCGCAATTGATGGCGAGAAGACTGCGCCAAGTCAATCGTCGCTTGCGGTTGCGAGAATCTAATAGTTCTTCTCGCGTAGCCGATACGCTGCTATTTTTGGTCGAGGGACAGGGCAAAAGTGTCGATAAAGGGATGGAAATACCAAATTTACCACACCGCGAACTCAGCAGTATGAGTGGTTTAGCACGAGAAACCGTCACACGAGTATTGGCAAAAATGGAAGCAGCCGGACTGGTCGATCGCAGCAATGATATGATGCTAATCCCTGATGTGGCGGCATTGGAAGCAAGTATTGTCTGAGTAGTCAGCGGTTTTAACTGCTGGGGTAGCTTCAAACCTCTCCGTAATTGAGCGTAGTGTGAGTATCGAAAGTGACTGTCGCTGGACAATTGAGTGTTATGGATTGATAATTCGATCGGCAACATTAATCGATCGCAGTGTCAGTAATATGAATCATCCAGTGGTATTGTCTTTGTTAACCTGCTCGGCTGCTGCTGTCGCTGTATCTCTAGTCACTAATGCAGCTCCTCCGACTGAATCAGTCAAGACAATTCCTTATCCTGAAGTGATGAATCTCTCACGAGTGCCGACTTTTAACGCACTGGGGATGGTGCCACAAACCAGTATTGCGGGAAATAATTCACCGAAAAGATCCTTACAGTCACAGTCTGTAGCTAAAGTTATTCCGGCACCCATTACGGTAGATTTGGTTAGCAGCACTGTTAGAGCAGCGATACTTAAAAAGTATGGAGATGATTGCCCTAGCTGTCGAAATCTCTCTCCGACTGTAATGGTGCTCGGCTATAGTTCCGATCGAGC
>JANXVE010000108.1 GCA_025351825.1 Chamaesiphon sp. 341R_metabat_111
TTGTATCCGGCGGGAGAAGGTGCTGGCTATGCTGGGGGAATTTTGTCAGCAGGGGTGGATGGGATTAAAGTTGCAGAGGCGGTAGCGTTGAATATTCAGAAACAATTGGTAGCAGTTTTTAGCTGAGTTGTGGGTACTCTAGAGATACATTAGCTCAGAGCACGATCGTTGGTGAACAGATCGCTCAACGGAAAATCGCTAGTAGCCATCCCGCAGCTTGAGTAACAGATTGATGAGTAAGCAGCAACACCCAAATCAGCAACTAATCCAATTCATCCTCCGAGCACAGCAGATCGCTCTCAAAAACGATCGTCCCGATCGAGGGTATGCCATGATGGTCGTATCGATCGTTTCGGTTGTGCTGTTTAGTATGTTGGCTGCATGTCTGACTATCAGCAACCTGAGCAAATTATCGACAAATGCCTATGTAGATGGCACAAATACCTTTTATGCAGCCGAGTCAGGACTGAACAAACGAGCCAACGAGCTGCGCGAAAAATTTGCAGTTTCATTGTTGCCTACCTCTGGTTCGGCGACAACTCCCGCAAGTGTTAGTGAGTGTTTTTTATTAACCATGGCCGACACAGCCAATGTTAATAGCTATGATGTCAATAATGATTTTGGCTGTCGAAACTACCGTTTCAAGTATGCAAATAAGTCTGCTACGCTCACAAGTTCAAATGGCAGTACAGAAGCGACAGATCGAGTCGATACAATTAACTATATTGCTTACACATCGGTAAAGCCCAAGCAAGATTACTCCACTATTCAACCAGATCCACAAATCATCTCACCTGGTGAGCCTTTTGCTGGATTGAGTGCATTGGAATACAAATACACCGTCTCTGCTACTGCTAAAAAGGTAGATGCAGCCAACTCTGGTGGCAATGCAACTACTGTCTTGCAAATGGACTTTAAAAGTAGAGTAGTGCCATTGTTTCAGTTCGCGGCTTTTTATGAGGACGATCTAGAGATGAATTCGGCCACGCCAATGTCTGTCAGTGGACCAGTTCATACCAATGGAAACCTGAAAGCAGTCTCTTATACCGATACCTCTAGTAGTTCTAATTTCACATTAGGTACCAGACTGATGGACAAAGTGACTGCTGTACTGGATATTTACGATCGAACGCCGCACAATAACGGCTGTATCACATCATCTAGCTGTGGAGCCGTTTCAGTCTATAAGGGTAGCGGCGATAAAGCACTGTCAACAAACTACGGATTCTTTCCAACTTCTATCTCTGACAGTATGCTCACCACTGCCCAATTAGCAGTTTTCGGAGATCGACTCAAAAGTAGAACCACACGACTCAACCCGCCAGCACCAGGCTTCTTGAGAGAAAAAAACTACGTTACTAATCAAACTGGTCTTTACTATGGGAAGGCCGATCTGCGGCTCAAATTTTTCCCAGGTCGAGCCATGCCGTTTGACTTTACCTCAATTCAGGATGGTACGGGCTGCGATCTGACTGCCAACAAGATTCCGAGCGATCGTCAACACGCAAATGCGCTGAGTTGCCTGAAATTAACCAAAGGGCAATTACACAGCCTCAGACAGCCAGTATTGACTAGATCGACATCGACGACAGCTCTGTCTCCAAAAAATCAGGGCATCTTGAAAGCGTTGCGAGTTGCAATTGCCGCATCGCCTACGCCAATCACCCTATCAGCTCTCGATAGTTCGATCGACACAAGCTCTGGCTGGGGTAAAATATTCAAAGAGCGATTAGCTGAATCACTCACAGCCGCAGAAATAAATACCCTATTGCCTAGCTCACCAGGCCCATCACCAGCAGCAACTACAGCTCTATCCTGTACAGCATCTACCTTACCAACAACTGGTAAAGCAACTGATATCGTCCAAGCTCTGTGTAGTAAATTCTTGCCTGCGCCGATTCAACAAATTACTGGCACTGCTAATTCAGTGAACCCCAAGGTAAATGGTAGCTTTTATAACCAAATTCAAAGCAATGATGATGGTGCCTTTAGTACCACTAACGGCTCTTGGATCGAGATGCTCCAAATCAATATCGGGAGCCTGACGTACTGGAATCGGGATGGTATTTATGTAGAAGCTGACGCAGGGAATAAAGATTTACTGACAACGGCATATGGATCGCCAACAACTCTTACCCTCGCACTAGGAATATCCACCGATAATCTAGCTTTTATCAAGGCTGTTGCTGACACGACAAAGCCTGTGAGCAGTTTCGCTTATCAAGGACTTGCGGCTAGAGATGTTGGTCTCAACTCCACAGAAGGTGGTTTAGTATTTTACGCCAACGTTAGTGATGATACGAATGGCGATGGTACTAACAACATCACTGCCCCGAACACTAATCCAGCAGTTCCAGGCAAAGATGCTAGTGGAAATTCGATCGCTCGCGTTGATAATCAGCGGAGCTACCCTGGTCTAACAGGAATCAGAAAGAGTCCCTATGGCTTTGTAATTAGTGGTGCAGTAGAGCTACCTGGACCATTGACGATCGCCACAGATCAGGCAGCTTATATCCAAGGTGACTACAACAATCCAGGTGTTGTAGCAGGATCGCTAGATCCTACAGCTTCTTATTATCCCAGTAACGATCCTGCTAACGATCGAGGTTATCGCCGTCAACCAGCAGCAATTATGGCCGACACCATCACATTTCTCTCAAATGAATGCTCGAATGATAATCAACAAGTCAACTGTGGTATTAACACTACTTTAGTAGGAGATCGCAGCGTAGTGACAAATGGAATTGCGATTAATGCGGCTCTCTTGTCTAGCATCATGAAAAGTACCAGCGGCACATTTAATGGTGGACTCAACAAGTACATGAAACATCTGGAAAATTGGGGCTTTGCTACTGCTCTTAACTATACGGGGTCGATGGTCAGTCTTGGCGAACCCTTAGAGTCCGATCGAGTATCCGTCAATGATAATGTTTACAAGCGCAATTACAATTATGAAACCCGCTTTGGTTCCTTTGAGAATTTACCACCACTCAGTCCCAGTGCTGTCTATCTCAAGCAAGATGTCTTCAGAAGAAACTATTAAACAGCAACAGTAAATCATATTTTCATCCACTAAAAAGCCTCCCAATTTAGGGAGGCTTTTAGTCTAACTTAGTGAGCTATTAAACTAATTTGAGGTCGGGATAGTGAGCCATGATATCGTCGGTGGTGAGTGCGTCACCGTTGGCTTGAGGTGTCCAGATGGCTTCGATCGCCACTAGTGCGCTAGCATCGAGACTACCGAGGGTTTGGAGAGCTTGACGCAGATCGGCATCACCATTGATGACTGGTAATTGAACCGATCGGGTTGCCGCGACAATCAGCGTAACGATGATGTACTCAGGGCGTTCTTGCTCTGCGGTAGCTAGTTCACCTGTCGAATTGAGGACGGCATTGGTATCAGCCTGACGGAGTTGGTTGTTGACCTTGCTCAGGGTTTCGGTGGTAAATTTACCCCGTTCGTTGAGGGACAATTGATTGAAGACTGCTTCTGCTCGATCGAGTTTAGCTTGTTGAGTGCTAGTCTTGCCATAAGTCCAGTACTCAGGATGGCGGAGTAATTCCAGACTGGTTTCTTGTAAGAGGTGCATCCGACCAGATGCTGTCTCAGCATCGATCGTTTGCGCCAGTTGGTCTAATTTAGACTGGACATTTCGGGCATCAGCCAATAGTCCAACTTGAATTTGCGCGATCGAAACTTGCGGATTGTAGACATCTCCACCTTCCATACTATCGCCGCCAGTTACCCGTTTGAAGGTTTGGAGCAGATATCCACCAACTGCCACCATAATCAGCAGCGAGAACAAGCCGCCACCGCCACCACCGATAAAGGGGAGGTAGAAAAATGGCGAGAAGCCACCACCAAAACCACCGCCGTAACCGCCACCGTAGCCACGATTGTAGCCACCGCCGCCGTTACTGGGCATACTCCGACTAGGAGCGCGGAAGGAACCACCGCCAATTCGTCCCCCACTACGGGCGGCGAAAGCATCTCCAGTTTGGGCAAAGACAAGGGTGAGGACTAGTCCGGCTGCTATGAGGGATTTGATCATAGGTTTAATTAGGGAACGCAGCTTGTTAATCATAACCATCCTTATAAAAACTTGTATATCCTTTCACTCTAACGACTTTAACTGTTGAAAGTCTGTAGCTATCGGATTTCTTTAATTTTAACGCAGCTATTCAAATGAGAGAAATGTTGCGATATGTAGAGATAACCGTTCTTTGGGCTATTTCAGCCGCTCAGTACTGATAACTCACTCAAATTCAATGCCACGATAGACTCGTTCGATGGGGAAGCTCAGATCGATACTTTTAAGCTCGACAGTATCACCTGCACGGTATTGAGTAATCACCCACTCCCCTACACTGTTCTTGCAGTAGAGATCGATCGATATCGATTTGGCACTAACCAAAACATATTCCTGTAAAATCGGATTGCGCCGATATCGATAAAACTTATCGCTCCGGTCATAGGCTTCCGTGCTATCGGATAAAACTTCAACGATCAGGCAGGGATAAGTGATGTACTGAGTACCGCTCTTATCTCTCTCATCACAAGTCACACTGGCATCTGGATAGCTATAATCTGTGGTTTCTAGGATCTTAATCCTAGCATCAGAATTAAGAGTTCTACACCCAGTATCATCTAAATGATTTCCTAGTAAACGATTAAACTTTGAAGCAATTTCACTATGATTAATCGTGCCACCACTCATAGCATAAACCTCGCCCTCAATTAGTTCATGCCGCTCTAGCTGTTGCTCCTCCCAAGCAAAATACTCTTCAGGTGTAAATTTTGGAGAATTATCTTTTAATGCAACCATCTTAAAACCTCAAATTAACGAATAGTTTTGAGTGAATCACCTTGCTTGTATACTAAGTCAGTAAAGATACTCATCACTGTGCGATCGCGTGTTTTGACATTGGCACTCAGTGACATCCCTGATTGGAGAGTGACTGGCTTGCCCTTGATGGTGATATTTTGGGTTTTGAGCTGAATTATGGCTGGGAACCGTTCGTACTGGTGAGTCTGATCGGCTGGTAATGCGTCAGATCCGATCGAGATAATCTTGCCTTTGACATCGCCAAATTCACTAAATGGGAAGG
The DNA here is from genome assembly GCA_025351825.1 of Chamaesiphon sp. 341R_metabat_111. Lineage (GTDB taxonomy): Bacteria > Cyanobacteriota > Cyanobacteriia > Cyanobacteriales > Chamaesiphonaceae > Chamaesiphon. The sequence goes on from JANXVE010000108.1 coordinate 5,110, forward strand.
AGTCAATTCGGACATCGACTGTCATTCCAGGTTTAACGAAACCAATATCTTTATTACTAATAAATACCTTCGCATTCAGGTTATTGTTAGGCACAATTTTCAGGACTGGTTCGCTGGAAGTGGCGACAAATCCAGGTGTGCCAGCCTTGAGTTCAAAGATCGTCCCGCCAACAGGAGCGACGATATCTTGATACTTGAGGTTCATTTTAGCCTGACTGATTTGGGTATTTAGATCGGCAACTTTGCGATCGATCTCAACGATCGTTTTATTTAGTTGCCCGTCAATTTCGGCGATCTGTCGATCGTTATTAGATATTTTAGCGAGTAACTCTTTACTCGATCCCGCGACACTATTTTTAAGTTTTTCACGACTTTGATTAGTTGCCATAATCAGGCGATTGTACTCGCGATCGAGTTGACCAATTTCTTGCTGATATTTGCGGATTTGTTGCTGCTGATTCTGGATTTCTAGTCGAGAGTTGGCGACTAGTTCTTCACCATCTTGGGCCAATTTGCGATATTGGTCGTCAAGTTGGATTACTTCGCTTTGGCGAGAAACAACTTCTTGCTCTTGCTTGATTGCTTGGTTCTTAGAGAGCGCGCCAGCGGCTGTTGCTGGCTTCAAGCTACTCAGAATCGCTTCACTGCTAGTTAGTAAAGACTGGGAAGATTGATGACGGGTACGGTTCTCGGCCATCTGAGCGGCAATTTGCGATTTTTTGGCGGTGGCTTTGGCTTCGATGTTGACGATGACGGCTTGATTGTCAGCCAGTAGCTCACTAGTGCTGACTCGTTTACCCCGATTTTCGCGCATTTGATTGTCAACTTGACCGATTTCCAGGCGACCAGAGTTGACTCTGGAAGCTAGTTCAGCACGACTAGATTGGAGTCTCTGCTGTTGTTCTGGAGTTAGGGCTGCATTGGTGGTACCGTTGAGTTCGGTGCGGTAGAGTTGATTCTCGGCCAGGATGGAGCTACGGCTGGTGGTGAGGGCGAGGATTTCGGGACGGACGTTGAGCTGGGCTAATGCCTGAGGGGTAACGGTATTGAGGCCGCGATCTAGTAAGCTACGATAGAAGCGAGTTTCGGCGGTGAGTGACTCTAGATTTTTTTGGAGTGATCCGACGGTGGCTTCGGAGACGGTGGATTCTAGGCTCAATAATTTTTGACCTGCGACGACTTTATCGCCATCTTTGACAAATGCCTGCTTGACCACCCCTGCCAATGGTACCTGAACATCTTTGACTTTATCGATCGGTTCGAGTTTGCCCTGGACGGTAACAGCTTCTTCGAGCGGGGCTACACATGCCCACGCAACTAGCCCAGTTGTAATTCCCAGAATAGTCCAAACAATCCCCCGCGACCAGCTCCGCGACTGCTGAAACACCACCGACTGCTCAAATTCTTCGGCTTGGAATGTCTCGATCTGCGGCTGTTCGACTTGGCGCAGTGCTCCAGGCTCGATCTTCCGTTTGGCGAGTTTATTCGTGTCTTTGTTGGGGGAACTGGGCTGTTGGTTTGGGCTGTTCATGGGGATTCAGTTCGGCTCCGCTCACTGAGCGAAGATGTAGGGGATAGATATTTGTAGGTTGGGTTGAAGAATGAAACCCAACATCTCTAGAGCGTTGGGTTTTATTCTTCAACCCAACCTACGCGGATTAAATAATCCAGGCTCCTAAACTTGCGATTCTTGCTGCTGATACAGACAATAATAACGACCTTTTAACGCCATTAATTCTGTATGAGTACCTGTCTCGACGATCGATCCTTTGTCCATCATCACAATCACGTCGGCAGTTTTAATTGTGCTCAAACGGTGGGTAATAAAGAAGACTGTTTGCTGCTTGAAAGTTTCGGCTAGGTTCAAACAAACCTGACGTTCGCTATCGTAATCGAGGGCACTTGTAGCCTCGTCCAATATTAGCATTCGGGGCTTCTGGAGCACAGTGCGCGCGATCGCAATCCGTTGACGTTGACCACCGGAGAGTGCAGAGCCGCGTTCGCCTACCTTACTATTGTAACCATTTGGTAGCTCCATAATGAAGTCATGAGCGGCAGCAACTTTGGCAGCAGCGATAATATCTTCTGAGGTGGCATCGGGATTAGTCAGGGCGATATTCTCCTGAATAGTGCCACTAAATAGCAATGTATCTTGCAATACCATCCCGATTTGTTGGCGGTAGGAATACAGCTCTGTTTTGGTAATATCGTACTTGTCAATTACGATTCGTCCACCGTTAATTTCATACAGGCGGGGAATCAGTTTCATCAAGGTACTTTTACCCGAACCACTCAGTCCCACAATCCCCACAAATTGCCCAGCTTGAAATTCCGCACTGATATTATTTAATTGATTGACGTTGGTACCTGGAAAACTAAAGGTGAGGTTTTCAATCTTCACATGTCCCTCAATCAGGGGCATGGTGATGTTATTGATATTATCTTCATCTACTTCTTGGGGAGTATCGAGGATATCACTCAAGCGTTCCAAGGATAGTGCAGTTTCCTGAAAGTTTTGCCATAATTGTACCAGCCGTAGGAGTGGTTGGGTAGTATAACCAGCAATAATGCGGAAGGCGATTAGTTCACCGAGGGTGAGTTCTTTATTCAGAACTAAATAAGTACCTACCCAGAGTAGGAGCAAGCCTGAGAGTTTGTTGAGGAAGCCGCTAATTGAACCAGCAGTAGTTGAGGTGAGAGCGGTTTTGAAGCCAGCACTGACATAGCGGGCATATTTAGTTTGCCATTGCCAGCGCGATCGAAGTTCGATATTCTGAGCTTTAATAGTCTGGATCCCGCCGATGACTTCCACCAGATAGGATTGGGATTCGGCGTTGCGTTCAGCCTTGGTGCGGAGTTGACCGCGCACGATCGGTGAGACAATCCATGTAAGTAGAACAAATGCGGGGAGTGTAGCTAGCGCGATGAGCGTCAGCATCCAGCTATAGGCAATCATTACCGCGATATAGACGACGGAGAAGATCGCATCGAGGACGACAGTGAGAGCTGTACCAGTTAGAAATTGCCGGATATTTTCGAGTTCATTGATCCGCGTCGCTAGTTCGCCGACGGGACGCTTCTCATAGTATTTGAGCGGTAATCTAAATAAGTGATCGATAATTTCCGAACCGAGGGCGAGATCGATCCGGTTGGTAGTATCAACAAATAAATTGGTTCGCAGTGCTGTCAAGATACCTTCGACAACTGCGAGAATAATTAGTAACGTACCAAAGGTATTGAGAGTAGTTACGCTATTATTGCCAATTACCTTATCAATAATTAACTGTGTCAGCAGCGGATTTGCCAGTCCAAAAATCTGGACGAACAGCGAAGCAATCAACACCTCAATCAATACTCGCTTGTGCTTTTTGATGGCGGGAATAAACCACTTAATCCCAAATTTCTCTTGGGGGGTAGCGTTACTGCGCTGGAGCAATAGTACTTCCCCCACATCGCCCCAATTTTCAGCAAAGGCGGCATGTTTGAACTTGCGAATCCCTGATTCTGGAATCCCGACGGTGATTTCCTGAGGGGTAATGTTGTAGACAATCGCAAAGCTATCTTGCCACGGAATCAGCAGTGGAGCCTGGAGCTTACCGATGGCTGTAGCAGGGATTTTGACCATCTGAGCATTGATGCCGAGGATTTCGACGATCGCACCACACAATTGTAAGGGGATGCTGCCCGTGCTGCTCATCTGATTTTTGAGCAGTCGTCCCACCACATCGGGGCGGAATGGTACCTTCAGATATTTTGACAGCATCTTCAAGCAGGCTGTCGTTCCGTCTAGTGGCCCTCTGCCCTTGAAGATGGGGTACTTAACTCGTCTATTGTCCCGATGGTCATCTTCAACTACTTCAACTGCTACAGGTCGATCTGGAGCGTAGGGAATCCCCAGTTGAGTGGGTGAAAATGCACTAATTCCCGTCGTTGGATCTACAATGAATTCCCCAGTCGTCGCGTCAAAAACTTCGAGTAGCGGTACACCCACCAGTCGGGCATAGTTGGGTTTGCTAACTTCTAGCGTTGCTGTCGCTGGGTAGTCCTGAGGATTGATGCAGCTACCCATCGGATAATCGACAATATCACCATAGCTCACCAGCCAACTCCGCTCTGGATCTAGCTCGGATATCTGCAATTTGCCTGGAGCCAGATTGCGAATCGTAGTCTGGGGCGCAAGCTTGAGGGCGAGTTCCCTCATGTCTTCCGCGCCGAAAGATTTGAGAATCACATCAGCGTCCGATCGAGACTGGAGATGCTGGGCGACTAGATCGTACACTTCGATCGAGGGCGTACCGTAGTAAAATAATGCCTCTAACTGCGGCGTGCGATCGATCAACTGGAGAAAATAATCAGCCGGAATATTAATACACACTGCTTCCGTCGAGGCAATCGCCGTCTCACAGGGGCGATCTCGCACAATCCCCGCCCAACCCAAGATTTCCCCTTTTTCTAATAGCTGAAGTGTAGTCGGCGTTTGCGTCTGAGGATTGTAAGCAAGCAGCCGGACTTGTCCCGAATAGACAATAATCACCTGGGCGGGCATCTGTTCCCGCATTAGCACTGTCTGTCCCATCCGATACCGTGTAAACTCAGATCGATCGGATAACGTTGCCAATTCTTCCTTTGATAACTGAGCAAAAGGCAGCAGGTTGGCAAAAAAATCTTGGATCTTGGTGTGGGTAGATGTCATCGTTACAGGGACTAGGGGCTAGATTAAGAAGAGTTTAAGCCATTTGGGGCACTAGATTTCGATCGGTGAGAGTGGATCTTCAGAGTTGAATTTTGACGACAGGGAATCACTTTTCGTATTACATTTAGTATACCCACAGAGACACCAAATATTTAGATCGAGACTGCCGACACGATAGTTTATTTAGTCTAGCCACTAAAAATCAGCCATTTAAAGCGCGGGGTACTCTCGCCAGAAGGCTCCTAGCATTTTATGGTAACGAGTCCTACCCCCGACAAATCCAACAAGCAAAGTTCTTGGAAGTAAGCTGGATTTCTAATTTGATAATAAATATCAATATCTTGATGAATTATTAAGAATTTAAACTGTGAGATCTGGCTATGACCCTACAAAATCAAGCTTAAGGACAACAGGTTTTATATCTTCATACCAACCACAGCAAATTAGATGCTATGCTAATTGATATTAATTAGCATTAATGTAGCAAAAACTTAGCGCGAGTTACCGATGTCACCAGAATCATTCGACGAAATAGTCACCGAGCGGGAATTTCCCAAACAGCTAGATCTCGCTCAAGTCTGTATATATGGATTGAGCATCCTTTCCGCAGGTGTATTTTTGTTTTTGCCATTTTTCAACCTCCTCCATCCTAGTCCCTGGCAACGCTCTATCGGTACCATCCACAGTTTTGGTGCCCTCCTCGCGACGGTTTTAGCGGTTTACACCGGACATTTAGCTTTGCCCTTGCTCAGAGGCTCTGCGAAGATCTTGCCGCAAGTGCGGACATTAGCATTTTGGGCAACATCGATCGGCCTTGTGGCGATCGTCACTGGTAATCTAGCATATATGCGTTTCAATGCCGCTCTAGAATTTGGTGGTGGTAGAGCTTGGTTGAAAGAAAATAGTCCACTTGTACCATCCGTACTTAGTAATTATCACAAATTCAGTGGGTTGTTTATCTTCCCGATTGGTGCTGCTTGTACCTGGATTTTATGGACATATGGAGATGCGATTTTGGACAAACAGCATCGCGTTGTATTATCAGTGACTTGTATTGCACTGATGGGGTTAATGTTTTTTGCAATCAGCGATCTAGCCACAGGATTTGGCATCGCCAAAATCCGCGCTCTCTAATGATTTAGGCTTTAGGCTTTGAGGGACGATCCGTTTGGCAAATTGAAAATACCACCTTAAATCAGCAATGCCATAATTTATTTACTTTAATCTAATCCTCACAATTTATTGATAAACATGGCTATTTACGAAAAATTATGGCATCGTTTACAGCATTTTCCTGCACATTTAGCCATAGGTTCTAAACAACCACCGCCAACATCTGGCAGTGCGGCAGCAGCATTAATTAGTGTGGGAATTAGTTGTTTTATGATGATGATGACACACCACTTTGCTGAAACATCAATAGAAATAGATGCATTTATTTGGGGGTTGGGTAAATGGATTCCTGGCAGCGGTAATGATAATAAGCTATGGGGAACGCTTGGTAGCTATGCAGGTAAAGAAACAATATTGCTCGTGAGCTGGTTGGTGAGTTGGTTCGTCCTTCAAGGTTTACTCAAACACAAGCAAGTGAAAACCAAGACTATATTTATGTGGACATTTGGGCTAATAGTAGCAGCAACAGTAATGACTTGGCAACCTTTATTTCTCTATTTGCCATTGCATTAATTTATCTTAACCATTATCTAAAATCGATTATGAATAATTCATCACAAGAACTTCATAACAACTTGGCAATCTCGATCTGTTCAAAAAAGACGATCGTCAAACCGTCAAAAATTTCTGCCCAAGAGCTGCATAAATATGTACTGGGATTAATTGGTGTATTTGGGCTAATAGTAATTAGTTGTCCAATCGCGATGAACCGAGTCGCTCAGAAAGAGAAATTCGCACCGTATAAATCCTATTTAAAATCTCTAACACCAGAATACAAGCCAGTCAAACCTTTGTTGAAAAAGTCCAGTGCCACGACAAGTTTAGTACAGACTTCAGTAAAATATTAAATAAGTAGGCTTACATCTTGCACCGATACATATCGACTATTACTAAGCGTAGATTTTAGGGTACCCATGAAGGGCACCCCTACAAATAATTTGTAGGGGTGCCCCTCGTGGGTACCCTAGATCTACGCTTAATACTAATATCTCAGTACTGGTGCAAGATGTGAGCTTATTTTATGAAGATCGAATCTATCGTTCGGTTAACTTCGTCAACACTTGATTAGAACGTTCTACAAATGTATTCATTCCATCAGCATTAATTCCTTTCTGAGCCATCAAAGCTAGATCGTAAATGTGCTGACAGACAAGATTTACTAACTCTTGACTGGGTGAAGTTCCCTCCATTTGAATAATCGATCCGCCGATATTTGCTAGGTTTTGAATTAGTGGATGAGCGGTATTTACCACCAACACATGATCCTCTGGAAATTCAGCTACTTGTTGCTGCATCATCGCCATCATTTCCCGCATCCGGCGAGTAGATTCCGGCAACAATACCATTGCAGGTGGTGTGGATTGAGCATTATCACCTTTGAGTGATTCTGTCCGAATCGTGACTTTTGGTTTAGCAATTGCCGTTGTAAAGATCTCTTTAATCTGTTCGCTGCGAGTTTTATTGGTAGTCGGATCGATGATTTCGGGCGTATCATCAGACTTAATCAAACTACTGTCTAATTCTGCATCTACCCGCGAGAATTTCACATCGCTGTGTTCTTGTTCGAGGAAGCTGACAAAGTGAGTATCGATAAAGGAATCGAGAAACATCACTTCCAATCCTTGGCTTTTGTGCAGTTGGATATAAGGAGATTGACTAGCTTCATCTGTGGCGTAGAACACCCGTTTTTCGTATGTAGTTTCTGCTGCTGTTTCACCATCGGCTGGCTCTGGAGCTGCCTTGGTATGACGATCTTTGTTCCGATCGAGATACTCAGTTAGAGTTGTATAGGGTAAACTTGGCGTAGTAGATTTCCACGCATCTTCTTCACCCTCAACTACAACTTCAGGAGTAACTACGGAGCTAACAAAAGTGGTGCGATAGATAATAATATCTTCAATTTGCTTCTTGAACTTATCATCATTCAAACAGCCAAATTTAATAAAGGTGCTGAGATCTTCCCAGCCATTTGTATATGCTGCTCGATCGTCATGATAGAGTTCCTTGAGTCTGTCACCGACCTTTTTGGAGATATAATCAGAGATGCGACGAACAGTTCGATCGCTAGTTAGGGCACTTCGAGAAACATTCAGCGGAATATCGGTACTATCAATTACCCCCCGCAATGGTAGCAGAAATTTGGGAATCACTTCATCACAGCGATCGCTCACAAATACCTGATTGCAAAATAGTTTAGCCTGTCCTTTAGTCAGATCCAAGTCTGGACGTAATTTAGGGAAATACAGAATCCCATTGAGAGCAAAGGGATAATCAGTATTAAGATGTACCCACAGCAATGGATCTTCTTCAAATGGATAAAGATAACGATAAAATTCGAGATAATCTTCCTTAGTTAAATTCTGCGGTGATTCTTTCCAAGGTGCTTTCTGCTTATTAATAACCTCACCGTCGAGCGAGATCGCCACAGGCATAAAGTCACAATAAGTCTTCACCAATTGCTTGATTCGGGCTGGTTCTAAATATTCGACTTCCTCATCTTGCAGCGTCATCGTAATTGTCGTACCGCGCTCTGTGCGGCTAGATTCGCTAATCTCAAAGCTGGGCGAACCATCACAAGACCAGTGTACTGGAGTCGATCCATCCCGACAAGAGAGGGTGTCGATTTCGACTAAACTGGCAACCATGAATGAGGAATAGAAACCTAAACCAAAGTGTCCGATAATTTGTTGGTCGCTATCTTTCTGATACTTTTCGATGAACTCTTCCGCACTCGAAAAAGCAACTTGGTTGATATATTTTTTGACTTCATCGACACTCATCCCAATCCCATTATCGGTGATTGAGAGAGTTTTCTTTTCCTTGTCGATCGCAATCCCAATCGCAGCTTCACCAATCTCGCCACTAAATTCACCAGCGAAGGATACCATCTTCAATTTACCAATGGCATCAACCGCGTTAGAAATCAATTCGCGCAAGAAGATTTCATGATCTGTGTACAGAGATTTCTTGATAATCGGGAAGATATTCTCGGTATGGATGGTAATATTACCTTGTTCTAGCACTGTCATATGACTATCGATCGCTGTGATGTAAACTTATCTGCATTGTATGTCGGATGGTGACTTACAGCAGTTCGGGATTTCCGTACATGGCTACGCAATCTGCTAGATCATTTAGCTGGCATCACAGAAATCAATCCTAGATGTTCTACAAAAGGATCGAAATCTCGATCTGCAAATAACAACGAATGTCCATTTTCAATACAGAAAGTGGCAATCATGACATCGATCGTTTTCCTAACCGTAATCCCTTTCTTTCGTAAAGTTCTAAAATTTTCGGTACTTTTGACTGCTATCTCCATACCCAGCATCTCAAATACTGTCAGCGAAGTTAACAAACGCTTTGCTGTTTGATATTCTTTGTCCTGGCGAAATCCTTGCAACACTTCCGTTAATATGAGATCGCCAACTCCTAACAATTCCTGTCCCAGCAATCGATCTAGTTCAGCAACTTCAGGAATATCGTTGCCATTGAAATAGTCAATCCAAATACTAGAATCCACAATAATCATTAGTTGGTTCTCATCGCATCCAAATCTCCATCCCACTGAAGCTTACCTTTGAAGTCTCTAATGTTCTGTTGCTGATATAACCGAACTAAAGTTTGTAAACCCAGCTCTACTGTCTCTTTTTTGGATTTCACGCCAGTGGCTTGCATTGCTGCTTCCATCAAGTCATCATCGATCGGGATATTAGTTCTCATTTAGTGTGTATAAGTAGTGCCATCTATACACATTATAGGTGTAAATAATATTGTCGATCGCTGCTAATCTCTAATCTTCAAGACTGTC
>JANXVE010000113.1 GCA_025351825.1 Chamaesiphon sp. 341R_metabat_111
ACTGGCAGGACTCCAGGCATTGCCGTACAGACGGGACAAATATTGTGGTTGGGTACAGAACCAAACTCAGTAGAACAGTTACAAAAAATCTTGGTGGCAGTATTGAGTTGACAGTGAGTCTCTAACCCAATTACGGCTTCATACTGGATTTTAGTCGGTGTAGCTACGGTCATGGGGCTATAAAAGTTTGGTGGAGAGCGATATCTGGATCTATTGTATCGGAGATGGGGAGATGGGGAGGCTGGGAGACTGGGGGAAATCGATCCTCTTTAGTATTTTGGAGAATTAGACCCTGTTCGATCGATAATATAGACTGGTAGAAATGGGTCCGAGTTTCGCTTAAATATATATTTTTGGCTGTAATTGTTATTTAACGAAGAGCAGGGGTCTAAATCCCCATCCTAAACACCCAATTCTCAATTATCAATTATCAATTCATTTAATATGTCTGATTTTTTGTTGGAAGTCGGTACTGAAGATTTGCCCGCAGGGTTTGTCAGCGACGCAATTCGGCAGTGGGAGCAGATGATTCCGACGAGTTTGGCGGCTGAAGCTTTGACTAGCACTGTCAAAATATACGGAACACCCCGTCGTCTGTCGGCAATTATCACTAATTTACCAGATCGGCAGATCGATCGAGTGGAAGAAATCAAAGGTCCCCCCGCAGCGGCTGCTTACAAAGATGGCGTACCGACTCCAGCGGCGATTGGCTTTGCCAAGAAACAAGGTGTAGATGTCGCGAGTTTAGAATTACGTCCTACAGATAAAGGTGAATTTATCTTCATCACCAAAACGATCGCGGGGCGAGATACCAGAGAAATATTAACCGAGTTAATCCCCCAATGGATTTTTAAATTGGAAGGCAAACGGTTGATGCGGTGGGCAAATGGAGAGTTGAAATTTCCGCGTCCAATTCGCTGGTTGGTGGCATTATGGAATGAAGATATTTTACCGATCGAGATGATTAATGATAAGGACATTGTTAAAAGCGATCGAATTTCATATACCCATCGCGTCCTCCATCCCGAACCAGTTTCCGTCGTTTCAGCCGCTCAGTATTTAAAAACCCTGGCTGATGGGTTTGTAAATGTAGACCAGAATCAGCGCAAAGCCGACATCCAGCAACAGATTCAAGCTGCGGCGACAAAAATGGGTGGGGTAGCCGAAGTTTATCCAGATTTACTCGCCGAAGTAATTCAACTAGTCGAATATCCGACGGCAGTAGTTGGTAAATTTGATGATGAATTCCTAAAGTTACCTACCGAAGTAATCACCACAGTAATGGTGACGCATCAGCGATATTTCCCGATCTTTACCGATACCAGCAAACAAAAATTATTACCCAACTTTATCACGATCTCCAATGGCGATCCGGCAAAATCCGAGATTATCGCCGCCGGAAATGGACGAGTAGTCAGAGCCAGATTAGCCGACGGACAATATTTCTACAATGCCGACTTAGCTCAACCATTAGCCGACTATTTACCCAAACTAGAAACCGTCACCTTCCAAGCCGATCTAGGATCGGTAAAACTCAAAGTCGATCGCATCGTCACTAATGCTAACTCGATCGCAGCTCAATTAAAACTTACTCCCGCACAATGTCAAAATATTTCCCGTGCAGCATTATTATGTAAAGCCGACTTAGTTACCCAAATGGTGGGTGAATTTCCCGAACTCCAAGGGATCATGGGATCTAAATATGCGATCGCTAATGGTGAATCAACAGAAGTAGCCACTGCAATTGTCGAGCATTATTTACCCCGCAACGCCGAAGATAGCCTCCCCAAAACCTTAACCGGACAAATCGTTGGTATTGCCGACAGGTTGGATACCTTAGTCTGTATCTTTGGACTGGGCATGTTGCCTACCGGATCGTCCGATCCCTTCGCCCTCAGACGTGCGGCAAATGCGATCGTTAATATTGCCTGGAATGCTAACTTAGGCATCAATCTCGAACAACTAATTACTAAAATCGTCACCGAATTTGAACAGATTCGCACCCAAATTAATCCCGCTGAACTCACTCAACAATTACAAGATTTCTTTATCCAAAGACTCCGAAATCTCCTCCAAGAAGATAAGCATATTGACTACGATCTGGTTAATGCCGTCTTAGGTGAAAACGATCGAGAATATACCCAACGTGCCCTCACAGACTTACTCGATACCCGCGATCGAGCCGTATTCCTTCAACAGATTCGTGATAACGGTACCCTAGAAAATATCTATGCAACCGTGAATCGATCGAGCAAATTAGCCGCCCAAGGCAACCTAGACACCCAACAATTAGCACCCACCCAAGTAGTCCAAACTACGCTATTTCAAAAATCCTCAGAGCAAGCCGTCTACGATGGTTTGATTGCCCTAGAACCCCAAACAAAAGCCGCTCAAGCCTCCCGTAACTATCAACAACTTATCGATGCACTGGCGTTACTTACTCCCTCGATTGGGAATCTGTTCGACGGGGAGAATAGTGTGATGGTGATGGATGATAATCCAGATATTAAAACCAACCGATTAAATCTATTAGGATTGGTTCGCAATCACGCACGAGTATTGGCTGACTTTGGATCGATCGTCAATTAGTCAAATTGTAGGTTGGGTAGAGCAATAGCGAAACCCAACGAAAACACCAACATCTAGAAATGTTAAATTTCATTCTTTAACCCAACTTACCATCTAACTCAAAAAACAAATTCTGATTTTGTAGTTATATAAATGAGCCGACTATTATTTTTCATAACGCCTGAAGATCTCTTTTCAGTTCTTGAGAAATTAAGAAGTATTAACAATATATTTGTCGTTTTTAGATGCTTCCTGTCTGATAATGCAGAAGCAGGATTTAAAATTTTAAATCCTGAAGATAATCTACATGCTGCATACAAGACAGGTAATTATAAGCAGATTTATATATCTATGGATGGATTGCCTGTACATGCTCAAGATTGGCAATTCACTGATAGAAGTGCTGATAATTTAATTGTGATAGATGGAGGTAGAGTTCAAGGAATTCATCTTGAGATGTGTGAAGCAAGAATATTCTCAAAGACGACTAATGCAAAGTCAATTTTCAATAAGCTAAGAAGACTTGTTATTAAAATATGTTCTGCACAAGGTTTGTATACGAAAACAGGACGGTTGTACAAAAATATTTATTATGACAATAGAATCTTAGATTACGAATTTCATTTCGATCTTATTCATGAGGATCGAGCATACACTCTTGTCAGAGAAGTCGATCTATATATTGTCGAGAGCTAAATTACAAATTTGCAGAGCTGTAGCGATCGAACTTATTTAGTATTTTATGATAAAGCAAGTAGCGATAAACTATCATCCTCATAAAATAATTTAATCGCGTTAAAGTCCTGACGCAGCAAATTTTCGACTTGTAATGTCGAACAATTTCCCAGACGCAGCCAAATAACTTTTGGTGGATTTCCAAATACTAAGCTCAGGTCGTGCATGTCCGCGTCTTTTGAAACAATCATCAAATTATTGTCTTT
>JANXVE010000134.1 GCA_025351825.1 Chamaesiphon sp. 341R_metabat_111
TGCTGCTACTGGAGCTGAGTAAGCAACACAGATCCAAGGACGCATACCTAGACGGAAGGAGAGTTCCCACTCACGACCCATGTAGCAGAAGATTCCAATTAGGAAGTGGAATACTACTAGTTGGTAAGGACCGCCGTTGTACAACCACTCGTCTAAGGATGCTGCTTCCCAGATTGGGTAGAAGTGAAGACCGATTGCATTAGATGATGGAATGACTGCACCGGAGATGATGTTGTTTCCGAACATTAAGGAACCAGCTACTGGTTCGCGGATGCCGTCGATGTCTACTGGAGGAGCAGCGATGAAGGCGATGATGAAGCAGATGGTAGCGGATAGTAGGGTTGGTACCATCAGGACTCCGAACCAACCGACGTAGATGCGGTTCTCGGTGGAGGTGATCCAGCTACAGAAGCGATCCCAGACGTTCGCGTTCTGGGTGCGTTGTAAGGTTGTTGTCATTGGTTTACGATTGCTTGTGTTTCTTGCGAAACGGTATTTGTTTATCTATGTCCTTAGATTAACCCGATTGTTAACGTTTGTAAAGTTTTCTCAGTTTTGTTAAACTGATGACACTCATCAGGTTTTCTGATAACTACTGCCAAGGAGTCGTATCTGTGGGATGATTGTCGGTTGAAATTCGATTGGGTGACTACTGTGAAATCATTACTGCAAGTGTTTCAGAGCCGGAAAATGGCGGCGTTGCTATTGCTCGGTTTTGCTTCGGGATTACCATCTCAGATTATTGATGCTCCGCTGAAAGCGTGGCTAGCCACATCAGGTGTTGATATCGCGGCTATTACTCAATTATCGGCGGCGGCGATGCTGCCATATGCGTTCAAATTTGTGTGGTCGCCGTTACTAGATAGATACGCACCACCTTTTTTAGGCAGAAGACGCGGCTGGTTGTTAATTACGCAAATTGCTCTCATTATCAGTATTGCGTTGATGGCGATCCAACAACCATCGCCGAATAATCTGCAAGTGATGACAATTATCGCTGTCGCCATCGGATTTTTTAGTGCGTCTCAGGATATTGCGACTGATGCGTATCGCACTGATGTATTGGAAAAGTTGGAAATGGGTGCTGGTGCAGCAGTGGCTACTTTTGGGTTTAGGATTGCGATGTTGCTGGCGAGTGGTTGGGCATTGATTGCCGCAGATCCTGCACGTCCTGGGCATATGAGTTGGCAGACAGTTTATCTAATTTTGGCTGGGCTGATGTCGTTGGGACTAGTTACCACTCTCTGGGCACCACAACCAATTGCTGACGAATCTACACCACCATCCTTACTAGCGGCGGTGGTTTTGCCGTTCCAGGACTTCTTTCAGCGAAAAGGTGTGGTCAATGGAATTCTGATGTTGCTGCTGATCGTTACTTATAAAATCGGCGACTACATGGTCAAGGGCGTTTCGACACCATTCCTATTAGAGATTCATTTTAGTCAAACCCAAATTGGTGCAATTCAGGGCGGATTCGGAATTGCGGCGACGATCGTAGGTGCTTTGGTGGGCGGGATTGTACTGAGCAAAATTGGGATTAATCGATCGCTTTGGGTGGCCATTGGGTTACTATCGATTGGCATTATCCCTTATTGGTTGTTGGCTCAGATGTCTCAATCCCTCACCCCAGGGCAAAGTCCAAGCGAAGCGTTATTACTTCTTGCTATCAATGCTGAGTATTTCTGTGCCGGAATGGAAGCTGCGGCATTTACGGCTTTTTTGATGAGTCTCTGCAATCGCCAATTTTCGGCAACTCAGTATGCTTTGTTCAGTAGTCTGATGCTGTCGGGCAAAAGTTTTATCGTTGCCCCAATGGGTGGGATCGCCAAAGACATTGGCTGGTCTAATTTTTTCCTGCTGAGTATCTTTGCTGCGATTCCAGGATTGATATTATTGATGTTCTTGGCTCCGTGGAATGCAAATGATTTAGAAGCAGATTCCTAGTTAATATTTGTTACAATCGATCGTACTCAACCTAATAGTTACTATCAAATCTCATGACTTTTATCCGTCAGAATGTCGGTCCGTTTGTGATCCTGCTCATTTTCCTATTTGCGCTAGTGGCAACCAGCGCGAGAATATTCCTACCAACGGACATGTCTGGTCCAGCACCGATAACCGGATCGATCCTCATCCACAGCTTATTGATGTTATTTAGAATTTAGCTAATTCACAGGATTAGTTCGGCTAATCCTAAATATTTTACCCCCTCAGGACTGACCTCAAACCGACAGGGCAGTACTTCCAATCCTTTGGCTACTGCCACCCGTAATAACTGACCGTAGATAGGATCGGTAGTGTCGCCAGGGGAAAACTTAGTTTTGTCACTGCGATCGATCAGATAGAGCATGACGGCACGGCTAGTAGGCATCACAGCAATCAGTTCCCGCAGGTGTTTTTGGCCTCTTGTAGTTTCGGTATCGGGAAAGATGGCGACATCATCGATCGACCAAGTAGTATTCTTCACCTCCAGATAGATCTTCTGCTCTCCATCCATCAACAGAAAATCAATCCTACTGCGGTTATCTTGCCCATAGACCACTTCCGATCGAACACTCTGATATGAACCGAGTTCTGGAAATAGCCGCTGTTCTAGGGCAAGCTTAATCAGTTTGTTGGGCAGGGCGGTATTGATGCCAATCCAGACATCATCCATGTAAATCATCTCCCAAGTGTAGGCCAGTTTCCGTTTGGGGTTGTCGTGGAAGGAAACTTGCACGGGCGCGCCAACTTGGCAGACTCCAGTCATGGGGCCAGTATTCGGGCAATGAGCCGTAATTAGTTCACCTGTATCGAGCTGGATATCTGCCAGGAATCGTTTGTATCGTTTGACTAAAACGCCTGAATAGAGTTGAGGGTAAGTATAAATCAATCGATCTAAGATTAGAGAAAGGGAAAGCCTAGTAACGATAACTTAATCCTGTAAATCCTGTAAATCCTGATTAAGCTTTAGTGGCTAGGTAGCTTTCTAAATGATTGAGATCGATCGCCATTTGTTCGATGATGGGGGTAAGGTCGGCGATTTGTTTGTCGATCGCTAGTACTTCGATTTGTTTGGCGGCGGCAGTGAGACTGATGATGCCGACATTCGCGCTGGCACCTTTGATATAGTGGGCTTCATGACCGATCGCAGGGATATCTCGACAGGCAACAGCTTGGCGCAATTCTTCGATATGAATTTTGACATCTTCTGCCAACATTGTGAGTAGTTCTAATTCAAATTCTGGGTCATTTTCGGAAATTTGATGCAATTGTTCCCAGTCAATATCGGCAAAATCGTTCATGAGGTGATGTAGTAGCGGTGGTAGAAGCGACTACTATTTTATCTCGATTTCGTAGCATGATTATCGCCAAATCGATCGAGCAGTGTTGAATTGTTGCGTAGATCTTTACCCCACCCTAGCCCTCCCCTTGGAAAGGGGAGGGGACAGGAACATAGACTGAGTTCAGAATTCCCACACATCCCAACTCCTAACTCCCAACTCCCAACTCCCAACTCATCCATGTTTCAAACCACCCGTCGCCGCCTAGCTATTTGGTACACTACCGTTACCGCGATCGTCCTACTGGTATTTGCGATCGGAATGTATGTATATGTGCGAGGTACGTTGATCGAGCGGATCGACGATACGTTGAATCACGTGGTGGAGGTAGTAAGTAGGTCGATCTCGATCGATAAAATCTATCTGCCTGGAACGAACGATCGATTTGAAATCAATGTGGCGGCGAGTTTCAAGGATGACTCAGACAGGCTAGATGACGATCGAATCGATCTAGAGTTATTTAATGCCAGTGGTAAATTATTGTGGTCTACCCTGCGAGAGCCGCTGAATCTGCCAGTTTGGATCGATCTCGATGGTGAAACTGTGCGGGTGGGCAATGACCGAATTTTGCGCCAAATTACGGCACCAGTAAACAAAGACGGCGTAATGGTGGGATTTCTCCGAGTTAGTCATCCTTGGTTTGAAGTGACTAAACCAACGGAGTTGTTGCTCGTCGATCTGTCGATCGGGACTTCCCTAGTAATTGTTAGTGTCGCCGCCATCGGCTGGTTTCTATCGGGACTGGCGATCGAGCCTGTCAAAGCTTCCTACCAGCAGCTCAAACAGTTTACCGCCGATGCCTCTCACGAACTGCGTAATCCGATCGCGATCGTCCAAACCAATGTCCAAGTTGCCCTCACCGAAGAACCGCTATCGCCCCAGCAACGCCAGCAACTGCAAACGATCGAACGGCTGACTCGTCGCTTGGGGCGGTTGGTTGACGATCTATTATTTCTGGCTCGGCAAGATAGCAGTGTTGTCACTGCCGATTTTAGCTCTGTGCCCCTCGACGCACTGCTGATGGAAACGATCGAAGAGCAACAGCTAGCAGCCGCTGCGAAGGGAATTGAGTTGAAACTAGAAATTATCGATCCAATTGCCGATCCGAGTGAACTTGCCGTATTTAATCTCAGTGGCGATTGGGATCGCTTGGTGCGGCTATTCACCAATCTACTGACCAATGCGATCCAATACACCCCATTGCACGTCGATGTTCCAGGAGAAATTGCGCCCCACCAACGCCTATCGCAGATTGATGTTCAGCTCAAGCAAATAATTCGGCAAAATACGCCCTATCTCCAGGTCAAAGTTCAGGATACAGGGATGGGCATTCCCAGTGAAGCAATTCCACATTTGTTCGATCGATTTTATCGGGTCGATCCGGCGCGGACAGCCAGTTCTTCTGATATTAGCAGTGGTTCGGGTTTGGGACTAGCGATCGTCCAATCGATCGTCACCAGTCATCATGGCGAACTCTCGATCGACAGTCAGGTCAATCTAGGGACAACAGTAACTGTAATCTTCAAGAGTCATATAATATGAAAACCGCTGAGATGCTTGGACTTCAAGCATCTCAGCGGTTGTGGTAGGAGGCTGATGAGAAGTAAGCTACATTCTGTCAAATAGCAGATTTTAGCTGAAATGTTCGATCGATGGCTAGATGATAAAATTGCAGAAATTTCACCCTCGATCTAGTGCTGCCCAAATCGTGACGATCAGAATGTATAGGCACCAGGCTGTCCAGGAATAGGCACGCCGCCAGTGGGGGCGATGCCACTATCGGTAATAAACAGATTGCCGCTGGTTTCGATTTGCGTTCCATTAATACTAACCGTAAGATTGCTACTACCAAAGTTAGGGATTGTAACTTGGAATGAGCTACCAGATTGAGTTGCGGTACTACTAATCGATTCAATTTGGCTGCTCACAGCACTAAATAAATTGTGAGCGGCAATTTGACTGCGATGTCTTCGCCACCCACCACAAATTGAGTCAGCCTCATCTGATGGCAGTTCGATCCAGTCGCTAGCAGTAGATTGTAGATCCGAGATTTTAATTGAAGCCATTGTTAGTATTTACTCCTGAAGGGAAGTCGATTGTGCCTAAAAAATAGCTGCCCAGAAGTTGCAGTTAGTGGCAATTTCTGAGCAGCTATCTTTAAATTAGCGAAGGACTAGTGGCAATAACCACCACCATAACCGCGACCACCACCGTAGCCGCCACGACCGCCACCGTAGCCGCCGCGACCACCACCGTAGTTACCGTAGCCGCCGTAGCCGCCATAGCCGCCATTGTTGATAAAGATAAAGTTACCGCCGTTACCACCTTTATTGCTTTTGCCGCCACCATAAACTGAAGTCGCTTCAGTTTCTTGGAGATCGCTGAGAAAGCTGTCGGTATCTGCAAATAAGTCACTACCAGCAGAATTTAAATCGGAAATATTTAAAGCCATGTTAGATCATCCTCTGATTACAAGTACAACTCGATCGACACAATTTAGTTCGGACATGTGACGATCTCGATTACACGCAATCATGACTCGATCGGCTATCGATCGACAACCCGCATGTCCAAATCAGTAAGACATAACACTATGCTTAAAATCCATTTTTTAGCTCAAATATAGCCGTCGATGAATTGCTCAAATTTGAGTCAAGTCATCGACGGCTACTGCTTTAGACAGCTAAAAACTTATTAGTGACCGCCGTAACCACCGCCGTAACCACCGCCATTACCAGGGAAACCACCATTTCCACCGTTGGTGTAGAAGAAGTTACCACCGCCACCGCCTTTGCCCGACTTGCCACCGCCGCCGCCGCCGCTGAACAAGATTTGACCACCGCCACCATAGTTTCCACCGTTGGTGTAGAAGAAGTTACCACCGCCACCGCCTTTGTTGGACTTGCCACCGCCGCCGCCGCCGCTGAACAAGATTTGACCGCCGCCGCCGCCCATAGGTGCGAAGCCGCCGCCACCATAGTTTCCACCGTTGTTGCCACCTTTACTACCACCACCAACAACGGAGGTCGCTTCGGTTGCTTCGAGATCGGTAAAGAAGCTATCTGCACCTGCAAATAAGTCACTGCCAGCAGGATTTAGGTCGGAAATATTAATTAAGCTCATGTTCAATTTAGGTAATTTTGCTAATGGAGATTACTGATACGTTTGAATTTACAGTGACCTACATCACACAATTATTGTTTGCTGGCAGTTACTTTTCAAGCTGCCACGAGATATTTTAGGGACATAAAGCTATGTATAAAATCCTACTTAATTAGCTCAAGATAGTTAAAAAATATGCTAGAAGCTATATCAATCCAGATATTGTTAAAATTTCTCAACATACTGGAGACTTAATGCTATTAGTTTTAGCCAAATAAAATCCAATAGCGATCGACCGCAGCTAGATTTAGATGGGGTTGCTCCAAATTAATTGCCGCAGCTTCAAACTCCCGCTCGATCGCATCCAGTTTTGCGGCTGATGTCGTTTGACCTCTGTGGTTTGCCAGCACCAAGCCCGTTGCGACTAGGTGACATTGCTGCATCCCAAAAGAATCGATAGTCGGTGTCTCAACCAAGCCTAGTCCAGGAGCTAGCTGCTTGCTAAATAATGGAACAGGTTGGGCAAATTCCGCCTGATGAGTTTGGTAAATCTCAGCCAAAACTGGGTGAACTAATTGATAGTCAGCTTGAGATAGCTCAAGTGTGCCACTATCATATCGATGGAACAGAGCCGGATCGTGCAGAATGGCAAACTGAAAGGGAATCTTTAGTTGATTTAGTTCAATGGTGAGGGCGCGGCAAATTTCGACTGCGCCATCGGGCGTGAAATTGAAATAAATCTCAACTGACTCGGCATCAGGCAAACCAGCATTGCCGATCGCAATATAGGTATCTCGTCCGACTAGATTGGGTGGTAAGTAGATTGGGACGGTAGCTCCCACAGCTCGATCGCGAAGCGCGCCACCAAGGCGGTCGATTTCTGGAGCTAAGTGCCGCTGTGGATCGATATGTAGATGCAGTCCATCTTTGACCACGATTAGCTCACAGTCATCGGTTGTGGCGATGATTTGCCAGCCAGGATCGAAGTAACCACGACTAGTATTACTCTCCCGCAGCCGTG
>JANXVE010000153.1 GCA_025351825.1 Chamaesiphon sp. 341R_metabat_111
CGCAAGACAAATAGTAAGCCAGCTACTTGGGAGCCGATCATCGCTGCATCTGCTGCGACAGTTAGGGGTGGTGCATCAAGGATAACTAAATCGTAGCTGTTTGACCAGCGTTCGATCGAGTCGCTCATTTGCACGGAGTCAATCAACACAATCGGATTGGGTGGGATCACACCAGCAGTCAGCAAGAAGACATTGGGGTGGACTTCAACAATTGCCGATGCTTCGCTGCACTGACCAGTTAGGACATTACTCAGCCCTTCCTGATTACCTTGTCGCCAAATCATGTGCTGAGAAGGCTTCCGCATGTCTGCATCAACTAATAAGACTCGCTTGCCGAGTTCGGCTACTGCCAATGCTAGGTTTGCGGCAACGGTTGATTTTCCTTCTCCTGCTTGGGAACTAGAAATTACAATTGCCTTAAGACTACTATCAGCATTGAGGAATTGAAGGTTGGTTTGGAGCATCCGAAACGCTTCCGCTTCGATCCCGCCAGCACCTGTAAGCACCAGCATACCAGGGCTTCTACCACCACCTCTACCAATTTTAGGCAGTTGTTTTTGGTTGGCAAAGACTGGAATCTGACCCAGAACTGGATAGCCAGGAAGCAAGGCTTTGGCTTCGTCGGCGGTTTTGATCCGCTTGTCCGCAGCATCGAGGAGGAAAGCGGTTGCCGCACCCAGGAATAAACCTAAGAAACCACCGATGGCAATGTTCTGAGCTTTTTTGGGTGAGATTGGTTCTTGTGGCAACTCTGCGGGAGTTTGAATTCTGGAGTTACCCAATACTTGGCTTTCCGCAATTTGAATTTCTTGGAGCTTGCTCAACATCGCCTTGTAGTTGGTGCGGGTTGTTTCGAGCTTGCGTCCGAGGGAATTTTGTTGCTGCTCTAGTTTTGGCAGCGCGCTCATCCGCTTTTTGTAGGCATCAACAACGTAAACCAGTGCAGCAATCTGCTTTTGGAGACTGGTGCGTTGCGCTTCGCTCTTGGCAAAGTCAGCGATGAGATTACCTTGGAGTCCGGCTGGCTGCATTTCAACCACTTTACCTTGGAAGTCTTTGTTGCCGACCAAGCTTTGGCTGAAGCGTTTTTGGAGGATCTCAACTAGGGCTTGTCGCTTCTCTTTGAGGTTGAGAATGCTCGGATCGTTATCACTGAAGCGGGTTTTTTCGATCGCAATTTTAGCTTCAATCTCTTGTAGCTCTTTGAGAGATTTCTGCAATCCAGGTGACTCACTTACCAATCCAGATTGGATTGTAGCTTGAGCATCTTTACCGCCAAACAGACTTTTCAATCCTTCGAGGCGGGAGGTTTCTGCGGCTAGTTGCGCGGAAGCAGAAGTAATTTCTTTATTGAGAGTAGTAATTGTTTCTACCGCTTTCACCGATTCAGTGGGTAGATCGACGATATCGTACTGTTCTTTGAACAAGCGCAGTTCATTTTCAGCAGTTTTGACTTCACCTTCAATTCGGGGGAGTTCCTGACCTACATATTCGCGAGCAGCTTTTGCTTCTCGTCTTTGGTTATTTTGATCGTCACGCATGTACACAGCCATGATCGCATCAACCACATCCTTTGCCAATTCTTTGCTAGGATCTTGGAAGGTAATTTCCAGAATATCTGTACCCTTGACAGTGCTTACTTTAAGCTGGGCAATAAAAAGTTCAAACTTCTTACTATACTTATCTAGTCGCTTATACTCACGTCTATTTTTATATTTGCCCTCTTTCAATTCATTAATCGCGCCTTTGATCGTAGTTAGCGATTTGAGAATTTCAGCTTGGGTGTTGGCTGGAGTACTACCTGATAAACCATCTAAATCGCCACCGCCTCCCCCTGCTACAGCAGCAGCAGTACTCAATAAGGCACTGGTTTTATTACTCTTTTTAAGGATAATCTGTCCTTTGGCTTGGAAAATTTCCGTCTGTTTGTACGTCCACGCCGCCGCTCCGAGGGTGGTGAGGGCAAAGACTAGAGCCGCAGGAAACCAACGACGTTTGAGTACTAGCCAATACTGTGCAATTTCATCCATAATGCTTTAACGGGGGGGACCATGTGTATACTCCTTTATATTCTAACACTGTGACTTTAGCTACTTGTATCCGCATTTAAACGTAATTCATGTGTGTTAAATAAACTATCTGCCTCAACGATCGAACAACGACTCCAAGAGATTCCCCCTGAACCTGGAGTCTACTTCATGCGGGATGCGAACGATCGCATTCTCTACATTGGTAAATCAAAAAAATTGCGTTCTCGTGTGCGCTCTTATTTTCGGGAAGGTAGCCAGCATACGCCCCGAATTGCGATGATGGTACGTCAAGTTGCTGAGATCGAATTCATCGTTACAGACACCGAAGCGGAAGCATTAGCTCTCGAAGCTAATCTAATTAAGCAACATCAACCCCATTTTAATGTCCTACTCAAGGATGATAAAAAATATCCATATATCCTAATTACTTGGTCGGAAGACTATCCCCGCATTCTCATGACGCGCAATCGCCGAACGGGGAAAGGTAAAGACAAGTATTATGGCCCATATACCGACTCTAATTTACTCAGAAATGTTCTGTATACAATTAAACGAACATTTCCACTCAGGCAACGCCCGCAGCCATTATTTAGAGATCGTCCCTGCTTGAACTATGATATTGGTCGCTGTCCTGGAGTCTGTCAAAATCTGATTGTTTCTGCTGATTATCGCCAAACTGTTGAAAAAGTGGCGATGATTTTTCAGGGCAGAACGGGGGAATTGATCGAAACTTTGACCGCTCAAATGGATCGAGCTGCTGAAAGTTTAGAATTTGAGCAAGCAGGATTGATTCGCGATCGCATCAACAATCTCACAGCTCTAAATGCCGATCAGAAAGTATCGCTACCTAATGATACTATTTCTCGTGACGCGATCGCTCTCGCTGCCGATCGAAAAACTGCTTGTGTTCAACTGTTCCAAATTCGAGCAGGTAAGTTAGTTGCTAGATTGGGATTTACGGCTGAAGTTCAATCGTTAACTGAAGATATCGAAACTGCTGCTTCTGATGAGGATCTGGGCGCAATTCTCCAACGAGTATTAGAAGAACATTATCAAAATGCCGATCCAGTCGAGATTCCGCTCGAAATTTTGGTGCAATATCCACTCCCAGACATGGAAATGTTGACGAGTTATTTGAGCGATCGCAAGGGTCGAAAAGTGACGCTAATTACCCCCCAGCGGCAGGGTAAAGCCGAGCTAATCGAGATGGTTGAAAAAAATGCCGTCCACGAACTAGCTCGTCTCCAACGCCAAACTGAACGGAATGTAGCGTCACTCGAAGATCTGGCAGAGCTGCTCGATCTCGCCGAACTCCCGCGTCGAATTGAAGGTTTTGATATTTCCCATATCCAAGGCTCGAATGCCGTCGCCTCTCAAGTTGTCTTTATCGACGGCATCCCTGCCAAGCAACATTACCGCCATTATAAGATCCAAAATCCGGAAATTACGATCGGACATTCTGATGACTATGCCAGCCATGCCGAGATTGCCAGACGACGGTTTCGGAAGTATGCAGGCGGTATAAATACGGATGACGCTAATTTTCCTGACGTGGTGCTAATCGATGGTGGTAAAGGTCAACTATCCGCTGTGATGAACGTGTTGGAGGATCTGAACCTCGCCGATAAAATGTGTATTATCAGTCTCGCCAAACAACGGGAAGAAATCTTCCAACCTGGCGAAAATTTACCCCTTTCTACCGATGCCGAACAACCAGGCGTGCAATTATTACGCCGAGTTCGTGACGAATCCCACCGTTTCGCCATCACCTTCCACCGTCAACAGCGCAGCGTCAAACAAATTCGCTCTCACTTAGACGATGTACCTGGTTTGGGCAGCCATCGCCAAAAACAACTCCTCGCGCATTTTCACTCGATCGATTACATCCGCGCTGCTACGATTGAAGATCTCGCCAAAGCCCCAGGTATTGGCAATCATCTCGCTGGTGAGATTTATCGGTACTTTCATCCAGAGTAGGGGTGTGGGAGACTGGGGGACTGGGAGACTGGGCAATCTTAATAGCTATTCACCATCCACCATCCACCATCCACTATCCACTATCCACCATCCACCATCCACCATCCAAGAATATTAATTTAATCTCTGAACAAAGCCACCTACTTAATGAGTAGTGCTACTTTAGATAGATGCATGACGATCTGGCGCATTGGTATAGAACACTCGAACTTGAGCCTGGGGCTTCACTAGAAGAAGTGAATCAGGCTTATAAAGATTTGGCTGTAGTTTGGCACCCCGACAGATTGCCGCAAGATAGTACCCGCTTGCAGGAAAAAGCCCAAGCGAAACTCAAAGAAATTAATAATGCCCGCGACAGGTTGCGGGAATATCAAGCCGATAGATCTACTCAAAGTAATCATAATGGATCGGCTCGATCGCAAAGCACATCCGCAAAAACAGATAGTTCTCGCACCAATCGCACATCATCAAACACATCTGCCAGAACAGACACCACGCGCACCCGCACAGAACCAGGAGCCACTCGTTCAAACTCACAGCAGCAACGCCAACAGCCCCGTCGAGCCGCCACCGAACGCGATCCTCAGCCAGCCCCAAGATCCCAGCCTGCCGAATCAAATGGCTACCCTCACCCTCAAGCAACTAGGGTATCAGATCGACAAGCTCAACCGAAATCTAATACGCCCCCACAGCGTCCAGACTTGACTGGCGTAGATTGGAGCGGCATGGATCTTGACGAGCGGGACTTCGCCAATCGAAATCTCACCAACGCCAATCTCAGCAATAGCAGTCTTAAGGATTCATTTTTACATGGCACCAATTTACAAGGTGCCAATCTCTCCAAAGCCAATCTATTTCGGGCAAACTTATTTCAAGCCAATCTCAGCAATGCCAACTTGCGCGAAGCAAATCTAATCAGTGCCGATCTCAGCGGCGCGGATCTCAGCGGTGCCGATCTCACTGGCGCGAGACTTCGAGTGGGTACCAGGATGACCGTGCGATTGATTGGGGCAAATCTTACAGGTACAATCATGCCAGATGGCAATGTATATACCAAACCATAGTTAAATTAGTTGATAGTTGATAGTTGATAGCTTATGGGATGGGGATTTAAACGCCACCCTATAAACAATCTGCTAAATCCTCATCCCATAAGCCATCCATCTAAAAGTCGAGATTTAAAACCTTGCTATTCGTTAAAAAAATTTAATAACATGACACAACAAACGGTAATTATCACTGGAGCCTCGTCTGGAGTAGGCTTATCTGCCGCCAAAGCGATGGCGGGGCGGGGTTGGCACGTCGTGATGGCTTGTCGAGATTTAGCAAAAACGGCAGCAGCAGCCCAGGCACTGGGCATGTCAGCGGATAATTATAGTATCATCCACATCGATTTAGGCTCCCTGGCAAGTGTCCACAAATTTGTCGCCGATTTTAGAGCTATAGGTAAATCCCTCGACGCGCTTGTCTGCAATGCGGCAGTGTATCTACCCCTATTAAAGCAGCCAATGCGATCGCCAGAAGGGTATGAATTGAGTGTTGCTACCAATCATTTCGGTCATTTCCTCCTCTGTAAACTGCTCCTAGAGGACTTGAAAGCCTCTTCCGCCCCAGAGCGTAGATTGATTATTTTAGGTACCGTCACCGCCAATTCTAAGGAGCTAGGCGGTAAGATTCCCATTCCCGCACCTGCCGATTTAGGAGATCTGCAAGGACTAGCCGCTGGATTCAAAGATCCAATCGCAATGATCGATGGCAAGCCATTTAAAGCCGGAAAAGCCTATAAAGATAGTAAGCTGTGCAATATGATGACGAGTCGGGAGCTACACCGTCGCTATCATGAGTCCACAGGGATTGTGTTCAATACGCTCTATCCTGGTTGTGTCGCCGATACACCTCTATTTCGCAATAGCTATCCGCTGTTTCAGAAGATCTTCCCGTGGTTCCAAAAAAATATTACCAAGGGCTATGTAACTCAAGAACTAGCAGGGGAAAGAGTCGCCCAAGTAGTCGCCGATCCTGAATTCAAGCAGTCTGGAGTGCATTGGAGTTGGGGCAATCGTCAAAAAGAGGGCGGTAAATCTTTCGTGCAGGAATTGTCTGCTAAAGCCAGCGATGATAAAGCCGTGCTGATGTGGGATTTGACTGAAAAATTAGTAGCTTAAAGCCCACGGTATGAGCTATTACTTACCGTAGGTCTGAGGGTACCCATTAAGGGCACCCCTACAGGTTAATTGTGTAGGGGTGCCCTTAATGGG
>JANXVE010000154.1 GCA_025351825.1 Chamaesiphon sp. 341R_metabat_111
TGTGGCAATCCCGCAATTAATCAAAACCTATGATGACATCGCTCCAATGGTTGCCACTCAGGACTATCTGGCGTTAGCACGAGTCAAGGAAACTAGCGGAAATACCGATGAAGCGATCAGATATCTCAAGATTTATAGCAACCGGATCGATCGAGTTGATTTGCAAAAGCAAGTAGCTGAGAGAATCGAGAGTCTGCGGAAGCAACAGTTTAAGCGAGATTCGACTACTAAAAATAAACTTCCGAATTAGATCTGTAGGTTGGGTTGACGGATGAAATCCAACTTCCACACCAACACCCTAAAAATGCTGGGATTCTTCCAAGTTCCGAATTGAGTGCGTTGGGTTTCATTCTTCAACCCAACCTACCCACTATCAACTACCTACTCACCAACCGCCAATCAATTTGCATTGGTGCGCCTTTATCGCCAATTTTCCAATCAATGGTGGCAATTTTTGTCATTCGATCTAGATTAGTACGAAGAGCTTCGCGACTGTGAAAACCTTCTAATCGATCGATAGTGCCACCATTAGCAAATAGAATTAACGTCGGTAGCGTCCTCAATCGATAAGTACTTGCTAACTTGAAATTATCATCAGCATTAATATTGACTAATTTAATCTGCCGATCCCACCGATCTTGAAAATGAATCAATGTCGGCTGGATCACCTTGCACAATCCACACCAAGGTGCTCCAAAATTGACCAGCACCGGGATCGATGAATTGAGAACTTGTTCTTTAAAATTCAGATCTGTTACAGAATGGATCATAAAAGCTGGTCAATTTGATATCGAAATTTTGTCATATAGGTAAGTATTTTAACCCTAATCAGCTCGATCTGGTAACGGGGATCGACGAATAACTGCTGGGGATCGAGAAGATCGAGGCTAAATCAGCAGAATTACTTAATTATTGTGAAATGTCTACTCTTCCTCTAAAAGGATACCCGTGCAGTCATCTCAACTAACCAAGGATGTCCCCATGAGAACAAAAGGACAAAAGCAACCACCCCAATGTAAGCAGGGCGAAGAAACTCTGATAACTTTAACTGCTGTCTGCCATCTAATACCGCCTGGAAGGGGACGATCGAGGTTCTTGCTTTTATCAGGTCATACTCAGCCCCGTACCGCTGTCCTAGTCGATAATCACCATGCCAGACAGCGAATAAGTGATGGGCCATCAACCCGATCGAGGTCACGACAGTAAAAGTACTGCCAATCCACAGGGCGTGAGCGATGCACCAAATCAATTGACCGACCATCTGGGGATGTCGGGTAATTCGCATGATGCCAGTTTCATAGATTCGCACCTGGGGCTTGACCACAGCAGCGACTTCCAGCAGATTAAAAGTTGCTGGATAGAGGAACAAGAATGAGATAAATGATAGTATCCAAACTATCGCTGACACACCTGGAACGCCCTGCACCTGCCAGATTTGATACCCATCATAGCGATGGTTGAAAAAATAAATAATTAGAATAGTCGCAAACGGAATACTTACCAGGGCGAAGATAACCCGATAGAATCTCGCACCAATTTTACTCTCTCCCCAAGGGCGTAGAGCGGCTAATCCACTGTGGACGATCGCAAAACCGAGTAATAAACTAAGGATAATCCCGTGGCTGATGGTCAATGAGTCTAGAGGCATTGGATAAATGGGGAACGATCGAAGAAATATCACAGCTAGTTAAGTTAACACAAAGATCGGGGAACTATAGATTAGGTACCAGGATCGAAATGTGTCTGAAGAGGCACGACGAACTTCTGAAAGACTCCATGCAAATTCTTTGATAAATCTATGTTAGAGCAAGCTGCTGATGCCCTAAGTCGTCAGGACTATAAGACCGCTGGGAAGTTGATTGCGGTATTGATCGCCGACAAACCCGACGACCATCAGATCCAACTGTACGCGGCAAAATTGCAAGAAGCAACAAATAAGCTCGATAATGCCCTGGATATTTATCGGTTGCTGCTGCAACATGGTCTCGATCGAAAGATTACAATTGAAGCGCGTCAAGGGATCGATCGGATCGAAACAGTCCAAGCTCAAATTAAGGCAAATGCGATCGCTTGCGCTAGAGCTGGAATTGAAGACAATATCGAGCCAGGATTTTTGATTCTCGAACCGATGTCCCAAGAGCAAAAGCAGATCGTCATCGCTCGATTTGCGGCGATTATGAATATCGATCCCTACAGTGCTAGACTTCAGCTCCCCAGTCGCGGCTGGCGACTGTACCGCATCGGCCCGATGGGAGAATTAGAATTTTATCGCGACCAATTTTTGCAGGCAGGTATTCCCTGTTTTTGCGTCGCTCAAAAAGACACCCAGCAAATGTACACGTTCAATGTCAGTCATTTCCAGTCCTTCCGTCCGAAGGCAACGATCGTCTGTACAGACGATCGATCCGAACTACGCACATTCAATTTTAACTGGTCGGAAGTCACCCAGATCGTCACTGGAATGCTGCCGATTTTTGAAGAAGTAATGGAAATGGATGCCCGAAATCGAACGCAGCGTAAACCCCGCACCCTTGACTACGTGGAGATTTGCGACTTGCAACTGCGCGATCGACGCAGTATCTTTAGACTGTGCTCCCAAACCTATGATTTCTGCGACTACAAGCAGCTCATCACCCAAAATCGCACCCAGTTTACGGGTGATTTGAGCACCCAATTGAGTGGCGACTTAAGCGGCTTATTAAATGGTCAAAAGATCCCCTCGACTAGTCGAGACAACTGGAAGAATCTGATGTCCCAAATTCGCGAACAACTGGCGGAGATCCCAACTCAAGGCAATTTTACCCCGTTTGCCGAAACAGCGATCGGCTACACCGAGCTAATGGGACATATCAACCCCCATCTCGAACTACTCCGCCGTGCTGATAGCCATTGGGATCGAGCTTTTCACCTCTACAGCACTATCTCCATGTGCAAGGATTAAACTTCAAGAGTGGAGAAAGCAATGCAAAATCCACAGACTCGGACTAATTAACTAGTCTGCGTCTGTGGATTTTGCAACATTAGCCACGATTTCGATTGTCGGCGTTCTATAGAGTAGCAACCGAGGTTATCTATTATTTTTCAGACTTTTCAGGCTTCCGCTCTGAAGCAGCAGCTTTGAATGCCTTAGGTTTTTCAACCTGACGGGCAAGTTCTAAAAATCCCTTCATATTCGCACCAGGCATCCGGCGACCGCTAATCGAAGAAGGTTTGATCAGGTAATCAGTAGCAAAATTGGTGATGGGTGGTGCGGTAGGTACTGGTATTGCCACTTTTACTTCAGCGGCTGCTTTTGCTTCAGTGGCTACTTTCGCATCAGCCTTGCCTGCTGCTCTCTTGGCTGCCTTCGCCGCTTTTTCTGCGGCTTTCGCTTCAGCTTTGGCTATTTTTTTGTCAACTTCTGTTGTACCTGTAGCGGGGGCTATTGTTGTGGCTGGCGCAGCAGCAGCTACCTCAGTAGCAACTGCGACTGGAGCTGAAAGGGCTACAGGTTGAGCGACTGGAGTAGAAACGGTTGGAGCTGCTGGAGTAGTCGCAGGCGGGGCTGTATCTTTAGCCTTGGCTGCTGGTTTGGAAGTAGCATCTTCATCTTCTAACTGAAGATAGAAGCCATCATTTTTTTTGGCAAATAATTTTTTAAAATTAAACACGGTAAAATATCTCTTCCTATTACATAGTTTGAATTATCAAATTTGACTGATGGCAAGTGCAAGATAAGATTACAAAGTTTAACAAAAATTTACTTGAAGCGGGCTGTGAGACAGTAAATCAACTGTCATACAGGAATAGCTCTCTCATATTTTTCCATTTTACAATCAAAACTACACCTACTTCATCTAGCCTGTCCCGAATATGCCAACCACCAGTAATTCCGATCGCAATCCAATCCTACTCGTGCATGGATTGATGGATACTAGCTACAAGATGCGAAAGATATCCAGTCATCTGCACAATCTGGGCTGGCAAGTCTGGGATATTGACCTCATTCCCAATAATGGCGACAGTAAGCTAGAGATATTAGCTAAACAGGTAGCAGATTTGGTCGATCGAACCTTCTCACCCAACCAGCCGATCGATCTGCTAGGCTTTAGCATGGGTGGCTTAGTCAGTCGTTATTATCTCCAGCGACTGGGTGGACTCGATCGAGTGCAGCGATTTATCTCGATTTCGGCTCCCAACAATGGTACGATTGCCGGATACTTTTCCCAGCGTCCTGGTTGTATGCAGATGCAGCCCAATAGTGACTTCATGCAGGATCTAAATAGGGATGTCGATCGATTAAAGTCGCTAAATTTTACATCGCTGTGGACACCATTTGACATGATTATCCTACCGCCGAGCAGCTCTCAACTCGGCATCGGCACAGAGATCTCGATACCAATCGTTGCTCATCCACTGATGGTATTCGACGGGCGCACGCTCAAAGCCATTACTCACGCTCTCTCTCAACCAGTTAAATCACCAATTTGATTGTGATCGGTTGCACCAAAAATGGCTTCACTGTGGGTGTAATACTTGAATTCTAATAAGTTTGTGAACGGATCGACTAGAAAAAAAGTTCGATGCTCAGTAATCTCTCCAGCAAATCGATGTTTTGCCGATTGATAAAATTCAAGCTGATGTAGTGTCGATCTGTCGAGCAATGCTTGCCAATCAGTTAAAGTAGGGAAGACAATTCCAAAATGGCGCGGATAGATTCCCGCCTGAGCGGGTGACGATTGTTTGTTGATATGAGCTACAAGCTGATGTCCATAAAGGTTTAGAATAATGGAGTTAGCTGCTTCTCTGCCAACAGTGCAGCCCAAACCATCAACGTAGAATTTTTTGGTGTCGGGGATATTCTCAATCGGGAATGCCAGATGAAAGATCGCATTAGCCATATCAGGAACCTCGATCGAGTATGTTAGATCTCAGTATAAATAATCCGTGG
>JANXVE010000176.1 GCA_025351825.1 Chamaesiphon sp. 341R_metabat_111
GAATCGATATCACAGGTGAGCGGACAGGTGGCGTAAGTAGTGGTGCTGATGGGATTTGCGTCACCGTGCAACCAGCTCAACCAGCGAACTTCATGAGGATGGATGCCTTTGGTGGTTAGAACTGCGGCTCCAAAGATGACAGCGAGAATATTTAGGGCGATTGTACCGCCAGCTACGAGCAATACTGCGCTGACAGGGAGAATTGGGTGCAAGGTAATAGATAGTAATGCTCCAATGGTAGCCATCAATACAACTAATGGGAAACCAACTACTAACAGGGTAACAGTTAGTGCAAAGCACCAGATTAAGAAGCTCTTAGCGATAGCGACGTAACGGCTTTTGTGAATGGCACGGCTTTGAGTTAATTGCATTTTGTTGGCTCCGGCTACTAGATGGATACTGGCTAAAACTGATACGTTTTGGTCAATCCCATATCGGGGATCAATTTAACCTCATGCTATCAATGTAAATAATCCATCTGGAAAAAAGTGCTTATGTTCATAATTCGTTACATTATTATTAATCTAATCGATCGTGAATGCCGATCCAAATCTGCTAACAATTGGAAATTTTAGCAAATCGAATTTTGCAGTTAACTAAATTGCGATATCTCGGTTAAAGTCTTTGCTCATCAGTAGTTCAGCCTAGAATCACGATCGATTTGCGACTAGAAATAGCTGGAGAAAGTACATAAGTATATTTACTTAGAAAAACTGGCTGGACTGCCAAGTCTGAAGACCGATAACTTAATCGTAGTCTAGAGCAGCAGCTATAATTCGATCGAAAAAGGTACCCATTACAGGTACCCTTTTTTACAATTTTTAGATTAGCAAAGACTAGTTTGCAGGAGGCATGATGACGGTATCGATCGAGTGGACTACGCCGTTACTAGCTGCCACATCAGCTTTGAGGACGGTAGCATTGTTGACCATGACCTTTCCTTTTCTAACCTTGACAGTCACTTTGCCGCCTTCAACAGTTTCAACCTGTTGAGTTGGCTTGAGCATTTTTGAGGTAATTTTGCCAGGAACTACATGGTAGGTGAGAATTTTTTTGAGTTTCTCTTTGTTTTCAGGCTTGAGTAGGTCAGCTAAAGTAGCTTTTGGTATTTTTGCGAAGGCTGCATTTGTTGGTGCAAATACGGTGAAAGGACCTTCGCCAGACAAGGTTTCTACTAGATCTGCTGCTTTGAGAGCCGCAACTAATGTCGATAGAGATTTGCTGGAAACAGCAAGTTCAGCGATTGTTTTGCCAGCAGTAGCGGCTTTAGCAGGCTTTTTAACAGGTTTGGCGACACCAGTAGGAGGGGTGGTACTGGGTTGAGTCATGGTGCCACCAGATGGTGTCATGGTGCCAGACGGTACTGTTGTGCCACCAGATGGAACTGTTGGCATTGGGCTTGCGGCTGGAGCTGGTGCTTGGGCAAGTAAATTAGCGTTGCTAGAAGTACTGACAAACAAACCTGCTGAAGCGATTGCTACACCCAAGGTTGCGGCGATTGATTTTTGAAAAATGGATCTAGACATGGGAAAAAACTTAGTTAAAAGAATAAACATTGATATAGCTTAAGACTTTTAATTAAGTTTTGTGTTCCCGATCGCAGCTTCTGCAAAAATTTTGACTAAATCTTGCCGCGCAGCATCATTGCCATTTCATTCGGGGTGGGTGAGAGTTCGAGGGCAGTCTCTTCGGTAATTCGACCTTCTTGATAGAGTGCAAACAAGGATTTGTTCATGGTGAGCATCCCATCAAATTCGCCATCTGTCATCAGTGGCGCGATGTCATCATATTTACCATCCCGAATATAGTCTTTGACGGTTTCGGTATTGATCAGGATATCGTGATAGGCGGCTCGCTTACCGTCGGTAGTTCGACACAAGCCTTGGGAGATAATCCCCACCAAGGATTCAGCGATCGATACCCGCATCACCGCTTGTTCTTCTGGCTTGAACAGGTTGAGAATCCGCTCGATCGTTTTGATCGCGCTGTTGGTGTGCAGAGTGCCGATCACTAAGTGACCAGTTTGAGCGGCTTTGAGGGCAGTATTGACAGTTTCTCGATCGCGCATTTCCCCGACTAGGATTACGTCAGGATCTTCCCGTAGAGCTGCTTTGAGGGCAGTATCAAAGAACAGGGTATTCGAGCCAACTTCGCGATGCTTGATCAGGGCGCGTTTGCTTTTGTGGATAAATTCGATCGGATCTTCGATCGTAATAATATGGCGGGGCATCTCTTTATTCATGTAGTCCACCATCGCCGCCATCGTCGTTGATTTACCCGAACCAGTTGGCCCCGTGACCAGAATTAAGCCTTTATGCTGATGACAGACATCCCGAAATACTGCTGGCAATCGCAATTCTTCTAGGGTAGCGATCTGCATCGGAATCAGTCGCATCACCATCCCATAGCCATACAATGAATCAAATAAGTTGATCCGCACCCGTGCAAATTCATACTGGGTAGCACCATCAAAGTCTAAATTCTCGCGGAATTTGCGAATCTCTTCCTCGTTCAAAACTTCATGCAACCATGCCATGAAAGTTGCCAGATCCGTTTCGGGATAGTCTGTGGTTTCGATTTCACCCCGATTCCGAAATCTGGGAGTTTCGCCCACACCCACATGTACGTCGGAATAACCAGCCTCAAAAGCTTCCGCGACTAACTCGCCAATCGTCGGCTGTCCTGGTGGAAGTTGATAGCTGACTGGCGCAGCTTTGGCTGCGGCTGGTGCAGGTGGTGGTGGAAAATGGGTGGATAGGCTCGGTGCAGGTGGCGGTGGCGCAGGAAAGTTACGGGAGTTTACCATGATCGATGACCAAAATTTGTGCTACTACTATTAGGCTGCCCAAATTTGGTCGATCGATCTACTTTTAGAACGATTTGAGAAATCCCCTCCTGGGAGGGGTGCCCGTAGGGCGGGGTGGGTAAAGATCTACGATCGAACTCCAGACATTCTAAGATATTTGGTAAAAGCGGAGATCTACCCACCCCGCCTTTCAGGCACCCCTCCCAGGAGGGGATTTTGATTACTTGCTGGGGCGATGAATAACTTTTTCGGCTACGCGCTTCTTCGCTTGTCGATCTACGCCGATGACGCGGACGTATGACTTGGAGCGATCGCGGACGATCGATTCTAGGGAGCGGACAATTTCAGCGGCATTGTGTCCAGAGACTTGTCCACCAGTTTCCCAGGCGTTGCTCTTTTTGCGGCGTTCGTCGGCAAATTCCGTGAAGATCGCACAACCTTGGGCGACGAGACGGGAAATTGACTCGATCGCGTCGAGGTCCAAGACTGAGCTAGTAGTATTCGCTGGGGTGCTTTTACTACCTGTATTAAAGCTACTGCTGGTATTGCTACTACTGCTGGCAGTACTGGTACTGTGACTGGGACTGGTCGATTGCCCTGGACGATGGACTATTTGTTCGGATACGCGCCGTTTGGCATGGGTATCGATGCCGATCGCGCGGATATAATCGTGAGGATGATTGGCAATACAGTCAGAGATTGCCGCGAGGATTGCTGATTCGGTTTGGGAATCGATCGCACTACAGCTAGTCCAGGAGCTAGTTTGGAAGCGGCGTTTGTCGGCACGCTCGATCGCGACTTTACAACCCTGGTTGAGGAGTTGACGAATCGTTGTGACTAGTTCAGAATTTGCACCAGTGGGGGCACTGGCATGGCTGACAGCGTGGCTCGAACTGGGTGTACTGACCTTCTGACCGATAGTAGTAACTTCAAACTGTCCAGGATGATCTGTGGGGCGTTGAATGATGGTTTCGAGTACCCGTCGCTTGGCATTGGTATCGATGCCGATCAAGCGCACGTATTCGCCCTGGTGATCTTGGAGACAACTTTCAAGATACTTGAGGACTTCGCCTGCGTTATGAGAATTAAAAGACGCGCAGCTAGTCCAAGAACTAGTCTGGAAGCGACGTTTGTTGGCATGTTCGGTGCCAACTTGGTAGCCCTGGGACAAGAGGTTGTGAACGCTGCTAACTATATCTGGGTGCAGACTTGACGGCTGAGTCTTGGGCTGAAGCGGTAGATCTAATGTGGTTGGGCCTGTATGTGTGTGTGTGGTCTTGTACACTGGTGCGATGCACTCAATATCGTCAGCACAGCGATATCCAGCCCGTAATGAATCATTGATGCTAATAATGTGGGAGGCAAACGCGCGATCTTCAGGCTGTGCATCAGAGAGCCTGTCAGCTTGCTCTTGGTTGGTGATAATCGCGCCGGATGGGACATATTTGCCAGGAGCGATTTCGACATCCTGAATTAGGGCATGCATCATCACGACACAACCGTTGCCTACTTTGGCATTGAATACTGTCGATCGAAAGCCAATAAAGCAGTCATTGCCCACGTATGCAGGGCCATGAATCAGTGCCATGTGAGTGATCGAGCTATTTTTGCCAATCCAGACCGAGTAAGGCTTGCCATCCTCCCCATGTACCCGTCCCTGTTCCAGTCCGTGGATGACTACGCCATCTTGAATATTAGTATTTGCGCCGATCGAGAATGGATTGCCTTCATCTGCCCGAATCGAAATCCCTGGGGCGATCATCACGTTCTCGCCGATCCGCACGTCGCCGATAATATTGGAAAAAGCGTGAACGTAGGCAGTATGGTGAATATCTGGCTCTACCAAATTCTGCGACCACGGGGTAAGTGGGGAAGCGGTAACATTATTCTGGAGTACTGCCACGATCTAAATCCTTATGTAAAGTGCATTACGACTATTGAGCCTGTTTGACTGAATCACTGACTTATCTGTCTTGAGTAAAACAATTTAGACTCTCGTAAACTCTACAGTCCAGAATACAGTTGCGGGGTTCAGTTTGGCAACATAGTACACAATTATACTTTTTGATTCGGATTATAAGTCGAGCTGATACGCCCACATCTTGTACCTGTGCA
Source organism: Chamaesiphon sp. 341R_metabat_111 (assembly GCA_025351825.1). Classification (GTDB taxonomy): domain Bacteria; phylum Cyanobacteriota; class Cyanobacteriia; order Cyanobacteriales; family Chamaesiphonaceae; genus Chamaesiphon. Next base: position 4,922 of record JANXVE010000176.1, read on the forward strand.
TAATGACTATCACTAAGCATAGATCTAGGGTACTCACGAGGGGCACTCCTACAGGTAACTTGTAGGGGTGCCCTTAATGGGTACCCTAAGATTTACGCTAATCACTCACATCTTTTACTAGTGCAAGACGTGAGTGTTGCAACGATCTCAAAAACTAGATCGACTAATTACCTTGAAGGAAGGTTTCGATCGTGGAGACTAATTGCCCCAATTTGACAGGTTTACTCATATACTCATTAGCTCCAGCGTCGAGGCATTTTTGACGATCGGTTGGCATAGCTAGGGCTGTCAGCGCGATAATCGGCAGCGTCGTACATGCAGAAATCTGCCGAATCTGTCTAGTCGTCTCAAATCCATCCATTCCAGGCATCTGAATATCCATCAAAATCAGATCGGGGCAACTTGCTAGAGTTGGATCGATCGAGCATTCACTCAACAACTCAATTGCTGCTTGTCCATCGATCGCTTCCATCAGCCGATAACCACGGCTCCGCAAATAGCCTGTCATTGTTTCCATATTGGCTTCGTTATCTTCAACCACTAAAATCAACGCTTTTGGGTTAACGATGGTGGTGTCTTCAGGACTTGGGTGCAGGGGATAAACTAGTGGCGACACTGATGCTGGCACAACAATCTCAGCACTCGGAGTAAATGGCAGCGATACGGTAAAACAACTGCCTTGACTGACGATACTTTCCACAGTAACGGTACCCCCATGCAACTCGACAATGCGCTTTACCAACGCCAACCCTAGTCCTGTCCCTGCATACTGACGGCTGAGACTGCTATCGATTTGGACAAATGACTCAAACAGCTTCCCCATATTTTCCGGCGCAATCCCAATCCCCGTATCCACAACCGAAAACACAATTCGCCACCCAGATCGATTGAGTATTTCCCTGTCCTCCCCTTTCCCCACACTTCCCACACTTCCCACACTCCCCACACCCTCAACCCGCACATCCAAAACCACCCCCCCTCCTTCCGGCGTAAATTTAACGGCATTGCTGAGTAAATTGATTAAAACTTGACGACAGCGGCGATCGTCTACGCGAATATTTAGCTGCTTGAGATATGCGGGTAATTGGGTTTTGATGCCGATCTGCTTCTTGTGGGCGAGTTCCTTGATCAGTAGGATGCTATTTTTGCACAGGCTCTCGATCGAGACATCAGTTAATTCAATCTCGAATTTATTGGCCTCGATTTTGGACAGATCGAGGATGTCATTAATCAGTGAGAGCAGATGTCTACCACTCTTCTCGATCGTGGAAATTGATTTGCGTTGGCGATCGTTAATCTGGCCAAAGTTGGATTCCTGCAAGGCTTCAGACATGCCCAAGATCGCATTGAGCGGTGTGCGAAGTTCATGGCTCATACTGGCCAGAAATTCATCCTTGAGTCGAGTTGCCCGCGCCAGTTCTTGGTTGCTTGCTCGCAGTTGAGTTTCTGCCTGCTGACGTTCGCTCAATTCTGTTTGCAACTGCTCAAATAAATCGGCTTGTTGAATCGCGATCGCTAATTGATCGGCAACTTGTTGAAGGAGTTGAGCTTCCTCTGGGTGCCAATTCCGATAGGAGCTACAAGCATCGACGATCAGCAGTCCCCAAATCTGAATACCGCTATCGGGGCTAGTCCAATAATGAGTTCGATCTTCTATCGATGGCAATAAGATCGGTGCGACAATTTTGGACTTGACCTTAGCACTTTTCAACTCGCTTTGCCAAGGTAAAGACAAGGGATCCTGCATGACATCATAAACAGAACGAGGTTTACCCTGTCGATAGAATTCAAATCCTTCCGGCTGAAATTTTTCTCGATCCCACCGCACCCCTCGCGTACTGGGATATTCTGGCGAAACAGCTTCTTCGACAGCCTGAAAATCGCCACAGGGCAATAATCTCACAATAATGGCTCGATCGACTCCCATCAATTCTTTAATTTGCCTAGTTGCCGTGACGAGAATTTCTTCTACTTTCAACGAATTGCGGATTTGCTGGGCAATTGTGGCTAACGCTTGCTGCTGTCGCAACTGGATCGCAATTGCTGCTTCCCGCTGCCAGCGGACTTTCAGCTCTGACTGGACTTTCTGATACAGAGTAGCCTGCTGAATGGCAATGCCGATCTGTTCGGCAATCTCCTCAATTTCTTCAATCTCACTGGCTAGCCACAGCCGAGGCGCAGTGCATTGCTGAATACAAATCAGCCCCCACAAGACCGATCCATCGATCAATGGCACAATTAGAACTGCTTTAACTTGGTATTTTGCAAAAAACTTGACCTCAATCGCTGGTAGTTCTGCTGTGTAGATATCTTCGATCGCACTGATACTATTGCGTTGATAGTACCAAGCTAACCTTTCGCCAAAACCAGGAATGGGGATGTTCACGCCTGTTAGAGTTTCAAATCCAGCATTTACGGCTTCTGCCACAAATTCACCCTCGTCAAATTTGAGATCGGCTGGAAACTTGAAGATCCCGACTCGATCGGTTGCCATCAGCTCATGAATCTGTTGTACCGCCGTCTCTAGGACGATCGATAGATCCAATGATTGCCGGATCTTCTGGGTAATCGATCTCAATCCTGACGATCTCGCTGCTGGGGTTACGGGTGGAATATTCAGCATATATTTCTGGAGAGGATGCTGTACTCAAAGTACCCAAAAATTACAGTTAATTTAGGTCTTAAACTGGGCACCCTAAAGAAAATACAGCAGAGTAAGCCAGATGAGTAGTTATTCCATCCTAGTTATTGACGATGAACCAGATAATTTTGATGTGATCGAAGCACTGCTACCGAGCGACACTTACCAGTTGCACTATGCCAACTGCGGCAAAGATGCGATCGCTTCGCTGGATAAATTCAATCCCGATCTGATTTTATTAGATGTGATGATGCCCGATCTAGATGGGATTGAAGTTTGTAAACAGATCAAGCTAATGTCCAAATGGTGTGCAGTACCGATTATTATGGTCACTGCACTATCTGAAAAAGAAGACCTCGCTCAATGTCTCGCCGCAGGTGCCGATGATTTTATCAATAAACCCGTTCATAGTCTAGAACTATTGGCGCGAGTCAACTCGATGCTGCGGATCAAAAGACAGCACGATCGAATAAAATCTTTCTCGAAGCTTCAGCGCAATAACATTCATACACTCTCAAACAATTTGAATGAAATTCGCTTGGATTTAGCTGTTGGATTTCCCAATGAATTTAATTCACCATTGAGCACAATCTCCGACAATATCGAATATCTGAAACAGAATATCAAGCAGTTGAGTTTGGCAGAGACGCTCCAGCTTTTGGATGCTAGCGATCGATCTGTAATTCAGTTACACACACTCACGCAGAAATTTTGGTTGTATTTGAAACTAATCGCCGATACACCAACGCCCAGTAGCCTGGATCGGTCTAAACCAAACCCGATCGTCAAACAGATCTTAGCGACCAAATATGCTGGAATGTTTATGCCCAGCAATCTAAGTTGCGAAATTGAAAATACAAGTTTGGCGGTAAATATCGATCTTGCTGAGTGGCTATTTACGGAGCTGCTAGATCATGTGCTCGATCGGTATCAAAATAATGCTTACTTGAAAATCAATGGTCGAGCGATCGATGGTGCCTTCCATTTTTCCTTGTCCAGCCTAAATGAAACCGAGCCGAGTACGTCAACTTCAGAAATCTCGAATCTGATTCAATTTAATTCAACCTCTGATGAAAATTCAGAATTACCAATTGGCTTGAAAATTGTCAAAAAGATTGTCGAGATTTATGATGGGGTGTTTTTGATATCGGGGATCGATCGAGACGAGATCTCGATCTATGTAAATCTACCATTAGAAGCTCCGATCGAAGCCCCGATCGAAACAGCTCCTCTGTCTAACCAAAACTAGGATCGTTTGACGCAGCCAAGTGTTGCGTCATCTTTAAACAACTCGCTATTGACTGTGGACTATCCACCATTCACACTTCGATCCCAGACTGATAGATAATGAAGAATTGTCAGCCGATCGACTGTTGGTTGACTTGAAAAATCACCTTAAGATCGACTTACTATTAGGCTGAACGTAATTTATGGAGCAATTGCTGCTAGACACAGGGTGGTTAATCCCTGGCTATAGCTTACTGGGGGCGATTCTGAGTATTCCTTGGATGACTAGACTAGTGCGGCGGACTGGCCCCAGACCAGCAGCCTATTTGAATATTTTGATGACGACGCTTGCCTTTATTCATGGCAGTCTGTTGTTTTGGCTGGTCTGGAATCAAACGCCGAAGAATATTGTCATCAATTGGCTGACAGTTGCCGGATTGGAGTTGAATCTGACATTTGAATTGTCAGCGGTGAATGTCGGGGCGATGGAGTCGGTAACAGTCTTGAGTCTGATCGCTCAGGTATTCGCCCTCGGCTACATGGAAAAAGATTGGGCACTGGCGCGGTTTTTCGCGCTGGTGGGCTTTTTTGAGGGCGCGATGAGTGCGGTGGCAATCAGCAATTCACTATTAGTTAGCTATGGGTTGCTGGAATTGCTAACGCTTTCAACCTACTTACTAGTGGGGTTTTGGTACGCCCAACCATTGGTAGTTAAGGCGGCACGAGATGCATTTTTGACTAAACGGGCTGGTGATATTATCCTATTTGCGGGGGTGATTGCCCTATCGAGTATTGCCGGAAGTCTAGATTTTGACGATTTATATAAATGGTGTGACACTACTGATATCTCTGACCTCACCAAGACCCTAATTGGACTGGCATTGATTGCTGGGCCGATCGGTAAGTGCGCTCAGTTTCCCTTGCACTTGTGGCTGGATGAGGCGATGGAAGGCCCCAATCCAGCTTCGATCCTGCGGAATTCGGTAGTAGTTACGGGCGGAGCGTATATTTTAATCAAAGTTCACCCGATTTTATATCTATCTCCAGTTGTCACCACTACCTTGATGGCAATTGGGACGGTGACAGCGATCGGCGCGACATTAGTATCGATCGCCCAAATTGATATCAAGCGGACTATTTCCTACTCTACCAGTGCTTATTTAGGTCTGGTATTTATCGCGATCGGGGCTAAGTGGATCAACGTTGCTTTATTCTTACTATTTGCCCATGCGATCTCCAAAGCACTGCTATTTATGAGTGTGGGCTGTATAATTCTGACCACCAATACTCAAGATGTGAATGAGTTTGGTGGCTTGGCCAAGAGTATGCCTGCGACGACGATCTCCTTTATCGTGGGTGCATTGGCGATGACGGGTGTTTTCCCCCTGGGTGGATTTTGGGCGTTTCAACAGGGCTTTAAGTCGCTGTGGTTGGAATATCCGTGGGCAATTGGCGTGATGTTAGTTGTCAATGGTTTAACTGCTTTCAATCTCGCACGGGTATTCGGGCTGGTATTTTTGGGCAAAACTCAGCCCAAAACTAGACGGGCACCCGAAGTGCCTTGGCCATTGGCAGTACCGATGATCTTTTTGACAGTCTTTACATTACTAGCTCCAGCGATCGCGTGGCAATCCTCTTTACTCCCAGATCTCGACGATATTAGTCTATTTGAATATTTCTCAATTAGCGTGTCTACGGCATTAGGATTTTTAGTTGGGGGACTGTTATATTTTAGAGCCGATCGGACTCCCGTTAAGCTCTCTCTCCCCTGGTTCCAAGAGCTGCTAACTTACGATTTCTATGTAGAAACAATTTACGAGAAGACGATCGTGTGGCTGGTTGTATTGTTGTCTAAAGTGACAGCTTGGATCGATCGCTATGTTGTCGATGGTTTCGTAAATCTAGTTGGATTCGCGACAATTTTTAGCAGCGAAGGCTTGAAGTATGGTACCTCAGGTCAGATGCAAAATTACGCCCTCACAATTACCGTCAGTGCGGGAGTTTTGGGAGCAATGATCGCCTGGTTCTTTTGGAAATTCTAAAGTTAGTGGATAGTGATTAGAATTCCGACATTATTAGAATTCAATTTTCCTACTTCATTATTTACGATCCACGATCCACGATTCACTATTCACTAATTCAAATGCTAAGTATTTTATTAATAGTTCCGCTAATTGGAGCAGCGATCGCAGCGTGGTATCCAAGTCAAACTAGATCGATCGCATCATGGGTAGCCGTAGCAGTAATTGGCTGGACAGTGTTGTTATTGACCAAGTTCGATCTGAGCAATCCTGGGATGCAATTCGTTGAGAATTTCAAGTGGATCGATACATTGGGTTTATCCTATCGATTGGGTGTCGATGGTTTATCATTGCCCCTAGTTGCGCTGAATAGTTTGTTGACTTGGGTAGCAATTTATAGTAGTGATGAAAAGATCGATCGACCCCGCCTTTATTACAGTCTGATTTTATTATTAAACGCGGCAGTAACTGGGGTATTCTTAGCCCAAGATTTATTACTGTTCTTTATCTCTTACGAGCTAGAGTTAATTCCGCTATATCTATTAATTGCGATTTGGGGCGGTCAAAAACGCGCCTATGCAGCAACTAAATTTTTGATTTACACCGCTCTTTCGGGTGCTTTAATTTTGGCGGCGTTCTTGGGATTAGCTTGGTTTGGTGGGAGCAGCAGCTTTGCATACAATCCCGCACTATCCCAGGCTCTGCCGCTGAGTCAACAGTTCCTATTATTAGGAGCATTGCTGCTGGGCTTTGGGATCAAAATGCCCCTGTTCCCTTTCCATACTTGGCTCCCAGATGCCCACGTAGAGGCTTCCACCCCGATTTCGGTCCTACTAGCTGGAGTACTGCTCAAGCTGGCTACCTATGGCATCCTGCGGTTCTGTGTGGGCTTATTTCCAGAGGCTTGGCAGGTTGCGGCTCCGTGGCTGGCAGACTGGGCGATCGTCAGTGTACTCTATGGGGCATTGATGGCGATCGCGCAAACTGACATGAAGAAGATGGTGGCGTATAGTTCTGTCAGTCACATGGGTTACATTCTACTGGCAGCGGCAGCAAGTACTCCGCTGAGTTTTTCAGCCGCGATGATTCAGATGGTAAGCCACGGCTTGATTTCGGCGGCTCTGTTTCTCTGCGTCGGCGTGGTTTACAAAAAAACTAAGACTCGCGATATTACAGTTTTACAAGGCTTGCTCAATCCAGAGCGGGGAATGCCAGTAATTGGCAGTTTAATGGTGTTGGCGGTGATGGCTAGTGCCGGAATCCCTGGCATGGTAGGTTTCGTCGCCGAGTTTCTGATTTTTCGCAGTAGCTTTCCAGTTTTCCCCGTTCAAACATTGCTCTGTATGATTGGCACTGGTTTGACGGCTGTTTATTATCTACTATTGATTAATAAAGCTTTTTTTGGGAGACTATCTGAAAAAGTCCAAAATCTCGAAGGTGTGTCCTGGCGCGAACGCTATCCAGCGATGATTTTAAGCGTTGCGATCGTCATTTTTGGGATTCAGCCTGGATGGATCACCCGCTGGAGCGAACCGACGATTTTAGCCACGCTGCATCAACCAACCGTGATGATGATTACTGTACCTGGACAAGTTGAATTACTCACAACGATTAAGCAAACTGAACTTTAACCAGGATTTCGATCGTGATTTTGAGGATTTGCGGATTTTCGGGATTGAGTTGCTTGTGTTGCTTCAATCCCATACTTCAATCGGGATTTTGAGGATTTGCGGATTTTCAGGATTGAGTTGCTTGTGTTGCTTCAATCCCAAGCTTTCAACTTCCGACTCCTAACTGCTAACTTTTAACTTTTAACTTTATGACTCCTATCAATACTTGCCATCGGTTTGCCAATTATATCGATCGATTCTATCAGGGGCAAAGTCTCTTGCCGGACAATCCCCAGAATGTCAAAGAGGTAGTCGGAATTTTAGACAGTTATGGCTATGTTTTGAATGCCTATCAAATCAATCTCCAGCATATTGCCGATCGAGAATTTCTAGAGGTGTTTCCATTCTTTAAGTATTTTAATGATGGGGTTTCTGTTAATCAGTTGTTCAAGCATTTATGGCACGATCGGATTAACTTTGAGTATGCCGAGTACTGTATGAAAATTATGCTCTGGCACGGTGGCGGCAAACTGGAACAATATATTGAATCGCCCGAATTTAGAGTACTAATCGAATCGGCGATTCAAGCCAAAATAAAAGGTAAGCCAGTCATTAAACTTTTACATCGGATCTTTCCTGAGTTCCTGCCAGAGCAGATCCGTCAATCAGTTTATTACAATGCCCTCGGTCAATTTTGGGAGGTAATGTCCGAGATATTTTTGAAGTTGGGCAAAGCTTATGAACAGGGTAAAGTCACTAGTATCCCACAGGTAGTAGATTGGGTCAAAGCGGGACTGGTGGCGGCGGCGGGCAATCCAATTAACTACGCGGTCGAAATCGATGGGAAGTCTTATGATATTTTGCCCCCATCGGCAAATCTGACTTTCTTGATGGATGTAGCGGTGCCATATGTAGAGGCGGTGTTCTTTCGCGGCACGCCATTTTTGGGGACGGTATCTTACAATGCTCAGGCTCATCAAATTCCAGTCGCTCAGGATGAGTTTACCTATGGAGCACTGTACGCAGATCCGCTGCCGATCGGCTGTTCGGGCATTCCACCCACTTTATTGATGCAGGATATGCGGCACTATATTCCATCCTATCTGCACGAAATCTATCAGAGTACCAAGCGACAAGAAGACGATCTCCTAGTCAAAATCTGTCAGAGTTTTCAGAAGTCGATGTATTGTGTAACTAGCGCGACGATTTTGGGCTTGGCTCCCCATGCATTGGATAGTCAAAATCCCCAGGAGCAGGCGACAAATATGGCTTATTTTGAAGGCTGGATGGATCGGTTATTGACATCTCAATTACCAAATATTCAGGACTAAAGATTCGATTACCTCCGGTACGCTTGCGCGAACGAAACATTAGAGCAAAATCATGAGTTTTATTTCTCGGCGTAATCTATTAAAACTGACAGCTACTACAGTGGGAGTTAGCCTCATAACCGATCGATTGGGGCTAAATACTCTAGCCGCACCCGTACAGATCGCTACAAAAAGCCTGACACCCGATACCGCATTAGCGAAGTTATTGGAGGGAAATAAAAGGTTTGCCAGCCAAAAAGCTATACAACCCAATCAAGGTGTCTTTCGGCTCCAAGAAGTCGCTCGAGAGCAACATCCCTTTGCGGCAATTTTGGGTTGTGCTGATTCGCGGGTGCCTGTCGAGATCTTATTCGATCGAGGATTGGGCGATTTATTCACTATTAGAGTCGCAGGTAATGTCGCGACACCCGAAGAAATAGGTAGTCTCGAATATGCCGCCCTACTGGGCACACAAATCATCCTAGTCCTGGGACACGAACGCTGTGGTGCAGTTACTGCGGCACTGGCAAATCAACCCGCTCCAGGTCAAATTGGCACCATTCTAGACCAGATTCAACCCGCCATAACTGCAACTAAAGGTCGATCGGGCGATCCGCTCAAAAACGCGATTATTGCTAACGTCAATAATCAAATTATCACGCTCAAATCTTCACCTGTATTGGCAAATCTAATTGCAACCGATAAATTAAAAATCGTCGGCGGTTATTACGATCTCGATACGGGATTGGTCAGCCAAATTGGTTAGAATTTGACGATCATTTATTACCAAACCATTTGTCATATAGCTCTTGATAGGTACCTTTTTCCTGAAGCGATAAGATTGCATTATTAATTGCTTTGCGGTAGGGACTGCCGTTGGGTAGGGCAATAGCGTAGCTCTCTTTCCTAAACACATTGCCGACTACTTGAGCCTTGCCCTTGCCATCATGAGCAGAATAGTAGAGTAAAATTGGCGCATCAAATACCACTGCATCCACAGCCATATTGTCCAAAGCAGCGTAAGCTCGATCGGGTTGTTTGAATTCTGTAGCCGCTATTTTTAGTTGCTTGAGATAAGTTGCTGAGGTTGTTTCGGCGATCGTTCCCACCTGTTTGCCCGCTAGATCTTGCGGCCCTCTGATACTACTTTGGAGCTGTTCGACCGTCAGTGAAGTTGTCACTGTAGCCGTAAAATAAGCAATAAATACCACGCTAATAAACATCCAGATCACCGCTATCAACCTGCCCCAAGCACTTTTGGGCATTTCTTCTGCTTGAGTTGCCAGGGTAGCAGCCGCCCACCAACAGGCTTTACAAATGCCTGGAAAATAGGCACTGTTTTCTAAAAAACCACCATCATGATTATGTTCTACCAGCCAGATGATGTGTGCGGGAATCAAGACGATCGCAGCCATCAAGCCTAGTAGTTGAAATAGTGTCGGTGTAAAAATAGAACCGAGTAATTTTGCTAGAGAATTTTGAGATCCTTGACTGCGAATGAGAATTTGTAAGCCAGCATCAAAGATTGGTTGAGAGAAATCAAAATCTTTTTCACGCTGGGCTGTAACTGAAATCGCCGCAATACTCAGATCGGCTTGTTTGGTTGTCAATGCAGTTAGCAGTCCTGGAATACTATCTGTTTTCTGAAAATCTGTTTTAATCTCCAATTCCTGTGCAATATTTTTCCACAATTCGATACTAAATCCACCTAGCTCTCCATTTTCTTCAGTTACGAATGGTGGCAGTACCGTGGTTGCTACTTTGAAAGTTTTACCACTGATTACTGGAGATTTTGGCTCGACGGGTGCCGTAACTGCACTTGTTGCAGGAATTTTTGGTTGAGCATTGACAAGCGATCGATCGATCGAATTGACTGTCAAAAAGATCGATAATGTCGCAGCAAAAATCGTCAGCAGAAGGATTAGTTTACTTAACCATCGTCGTGAATATCCTGTAAAAGGTAGATTGATTTTCATGTGACTAGTTATAACTGGGAAGTCGGGGCAATGATAGCGAGTATGCTGATAAGACGATCGAAATAAATACGATCGAGTATCAATATCATCATTCAAATATTAGCACTCTCAGATCTGCTCAAGCGTAGCCAATAAGGGTGGTCGATCCTCAAGTCGAAGTTACCGCTTCGGATGAGCTTGTCTGTGGGCATTTGCCCACCTTGCTGGAACAACCAGATTACCAGATTCGCTCGACTGGATATCGAGCGAAAACTTTGTCAGCACTTAATAATGGTATTGCTTCAACTATAGATTGAGCAATTATAATTCGGTCAAATGGATCGCGATGTTCGTTGGGTAAATTTTCTAAAGCATAAATATGGGCAGGATCGATCGGTAAGACTTCCAGATTATTGACCTGTTGTTGATGTGCGATTAATTCAGAGACTTTTTTATCTAGATCTAATTTACCCAGTTGAACCTTGACTTGCATTTCCCAAATACTGGCAATACTTACGACAAGAGTATTGTCAGGATCGGTTAGTAACTCGTAGATCTTTTTTGTTAGCTTGACAGAATCTAAGCTCCACCAAATTAATACATGGGTATCTAACAATAGCTTCATGACTCATCACCCAGCCAGAACTCATCGGGCAACGGATCGTTAAAGTCATCACTCATTCTATATTTGCTCCGATCCAAATCTGGTATCCGTTGTTGTTTTAATTCTTCTTCGTCGCGACTCACCACAAACTGTTTAGTTACCAAGAAGTCAATAAAATCAACAACTGTCTGCTGTTGTGCCAAAGACAACGATTTCATTTTGGCTTGTGCTCCCTCAATTAAATTTATAGTTTGAGACATTATGGTACTTTCTCCCATCATCACTGCTATTGCTATTTTGACATACTGCTCGATCGATCGAATCAATAAGAATCGGATCATCCTGAAAAAACGATCGAAATAAACACGATCGAGTGACGATATTGTCATTCAAATATTAGCACCCTCAGATCTGCGGCTACACGCACCCCCTAAGGGTGGTCGAGCCTCAAGCCTAAGTTACTGCAACCTATGAGTTTGTCCGTGGGCATCTGCCCAACCTACGTCTACTATTAGGTTACAATTAAATCGTCGTCGTACAAACGTACCTCATGAACTATCAAGAACTTATCACCATTGAACCTGGTAAACGGAGTGGAAAGCCCTGTATTCGAGGAATGCGAATTACGGTTTATGATGTCTTGTCTTATCTTGCATCTGGGATGACTCAAGCAGAAATTCTAGAAGACTTTCCTTACCTTACGAAGACGGACATTCTCGCCTGTCTTAGTTATGCCGCAGATCGGGAACAAAAGACCCTGACGCTGACAGCATGAAACTCTTATTTGACCATAATTTATCTCCTCGCCTCGTTCGGAAATTCGCCGATCTTTATCCCAATTCTCAACATCTCTTTCTACTAAAAATGGATCGAGACGAAGATATGACAATCTGGGAATATGCTCGTCAGCAGAGCTACACAATTATTACACGCGATTCGGATTACAACGATTTGAGCTTGATTCGGGGATTTCCACCCAAGGTGATTTGGATTCGGCGAGGAAACTGCTCTACTCACGAAATTGAGGATATGCTCAGAGCTGCGACTTCGGATATGCAGGCGTTCTTTCAAAATCCTGCTTTAGGTATCCTGACGTTGCGCTAACGCACTATTAAACACGATCGATCGAATCAATAAAAATCGAATCATCCTGACAAAACGCTCGACTGTGGATATCATCATCCAAACATTAGCACCCTCGATCGAGCAAACACACCCCTAAGGGGGATCGAGCCTCATCTGAAGTCACGGCTTCGGATGAGTTTTTTTATGGACATTTGTTTACCCTACCGTACTTCAGTTGTGGTCTATTGATCGATCGCTGAAGTGTAGACATCTTCACACTTTTATTGGCGGAGCCAGGACTCGGCGGCAGCAGTCAAATAACCACTATCTATGTTCACAGATCTTCGTTGTGAACTCCCAACTCTCCTCAGAAAAATTTTTAGACTAGGGTGATATGTTTTTCCCAAAGTTGGGAATACTAACATCAGGTGATGAATTTCATACATGCACCGATACAAAGCTACCTTGTATTTTCTAGCAGTGCGGAACATGTTTGTAGGTCTTGCAACGGACTATCTAAATATACCAAACGCGCCAAATGACTGTACTCAGTCAAATGTATGAATGTAGTCAGCGGCTAAAACAGCCCGCATTCTGCCAATCGCTGAGTCGGCTTTGAATCAAAGGACACTTCAAAATAAAATTTTCTATTTACTCAGGGATTGCAGGGAGTAGGCATTAGCTTACGAGGTTGGTTTGGGAATACTAGGTTTAGATACTGAATTTTTATATGAGTAATAATACGAAGCTACTTTGTCTGTTCCTGAGAGCGCAGAAAATAAATAAGTCGTCGGAACAAGGCTATGCGATGGCGATGGTGTCGATGGTGAGCATTATTATGCTGTCATTGCTGGCTGCTAGCATGACTTTCAGTAATTTAGCAAAATCTAGAACTGATGCTTTTGTAGATAGTTACAGTGCTTTTTCTGTAGCTGAGTCAGGGTTGAATAAAAGAGCGATCGATCTTCAAACAAAACTTGCAACTTATTCAGGGCTGAAAACTATCAGCACCTCTGGAAATTTATCTAGTTGCTTTGGTATTCCAATTCCTGCGGGACAAAAAGAAAGTACTTCAAGCGGGATAAACGATTTTGAATGCCGAAATTACAGTTTTAAGTCTCGAAATAACGCCTCGACAGTAATTTCACAGGGAAATATTTCTCTGAATAATTTCAAGGAAGATGAAGCGCAAAATACTTATATTGCGTACACTTTCGTTGCAGATAAAACAAAGCTTGGTGCAGATGGAAGACCCAGTTACTCACCTATTTTAACTGGTGAGCCTTTCGCCGGACTAAATGCAGTTGAATACAACTACGAAGTACAATCGACTGCCAGCAAACCAGTCAATTCACAAGGTGCGGTTACAAGTGTGGTCACTCCGACAGTGGCTGAAGCAGCCGCAAGAGCTAAATTGCCTGCGGCTAGAATACCTGCGGAGGACGCATTGGTTGCAGCTTATGACGCGAAGCAAGCCGCAGCGAATGTCGCAGCCACAGAAACAGCGAGGGTAAAAAATAGTAGTACCAGCACAAATTTATCAGTAAACTTTTTGACTAGAGTTATCCCTCTATTTCAATTTGGGATCTTTTACGATGGAGATATGGAGTTGAACTCAACTTCACCAATGGAACTAAAAGGTCGGGTACACTCTAATGCAAATATCTATGTTCAGCCAGCAGGGATCGGCGGGACATTCAACAATAGATCGATCACGACCTTTTTGTCGAATGTGTCGGCGGTAGAAAGTATCTACAATAGAGTAGATGCCTATACAGTCGATGGTGCGCCACTTGATGCCAGCAATACTGGAATTACAAGAGTGCTGCTAACTGGGGCTAGCTGTGACGCAACGGCTGCTACGCCCCTTAACTGTCAAGATGTCACAGGATATGTTAGTAGTTTTGTTACTCCTCTTGTTCTCAGTTCGATCACTGCGCCGAGTACTGCGCGAGTCAATCTTTTCCCAGACAGTAAAGTACTGGATGGTTTGAGTGGTGCCGTATCGCTCAAAACCCCAGCACCTGGTTTCACCAGAAAGCGTAATTACGCTGACAATAAAATTGGGATGTATTATTCTCAAGCTGACATGCGACTAGAAATGGTGCCAGATCGAAGCAGTACAAATGACCCAAAAGTTATTCCGTTCAACTTTAC
>JANXVE010000003.1 GCA_025351825.1 Chamaesiphon sp. 341R_metabat_111
AATCAGAGGCGTTTTCTCACCACTTGCCGTGTTGATTACGCCAAATGTTGACATAGCTGCATTTTTGGAACCCAAAAACTGGAACTCAACGATCGTATCTCGATCGAATTGTACAGCTTGGTTGTTGAATTGCTCGGCTGCGCTAGCAGACTGCACCATCGTACCAAACGCTGCGGTCGCGATCGCGCCACAACCGAATAATAAATTACGTAATCTAGTTACTTGAGTCATTTCTAGTCAATCCTAATTTTAATAACTGTATCAACGGTTAAGGAAAGGGCGACTTAAATCATCGCCCTATGCTCAAAGCCGAGATCGGATTAGTCTTTACCAGATTGGCTGGTAAGCACTGAAACCACCAGACTCGGAGCCTTTAACAGATTCCAAGAACTGACGTGCTTCGGCTTTAGCTGCTGCGAGTTCTGCTGCTGCTGCTGCTTCTGCTTCTTTCGCTGCGATTAGCTGTTTGCTCATATCACCAGTACTTGCAGTGTCACTATTTAAGCAGGGGCAAGAAGCATCAGCAACTTCACGACCATAACGGACAGGGCTAGTTTTGGAGGAAGCGGGAGTTTGATTTGCTTCTGCTGCTGCTAATGCTGCTGATGCTATGTCATACTTGCCGGAAGCAATAGAGATGCGACTTCCCAGAGATATCGACCGAGCTATCTGACTAGAGCTGTAGCCACCGCCTCCAAGTCCACGTCCGTTGCTACCACCTGGTCCAATTCGTGTAGGACCACCAGTAGCTCCAGGTGCGTTAGGCGCGCTACCAATTGCACCACTATCACTACCATTTACGACGTTAACGTTGTTAACGTTGTAACTATAATAGCCAAGACCATTAGGTCCTTTACCAAAGTAGTAGGGGGCGTTACCATTACCTGTGTATGGATAGTAGCCAGGACCATTAGGTCCTTTAGCATCATAGTAGTAACCACCGTTAGGAACTGCACCACCGTTGTTGCTGTCGTAGTAATAGTCACCATTAGGACCTTTAACGAATATTCCAGGAGGTCCGGCAACTGGTGGCGTTGTAGCATTGACATTGTAGCTGTAGTAGCCAAGACCATTAGGGCCTTTACCAAAGTAGTAAGGGGCATTACCCTGGCCTGTATATGGATAGTAGCCAGGACCTTTAGGGCCGTTAGCATCGTAATAGTAGCCACCGCTGGTAACTACACCACCATTGTTACTGTCGAAGTAGTATGGTCCAAACTCACCACCCTTGACGATAACTCCAGGAGGTCCGACAACTGGTGGATTAGCTGCAGCATTAACATTGTAGCTATAGTAGCCAAGACCATTAGGGCCTTTACCAAAGTAGTAGGGAGCGTCACCCTTGCCTGTATACGGATAGTAGCCAGCACCTTTAGGACCATTACCATCATAATAGTAGCCGCCGTTAGGAACTACGCCACCATTGTTGCTGTCAAAGTAGTATGGTCCAAACTGACCACCTTTGACGATAATTCCAGGACCACCAGCATTACTGTTGTTGCCACCACCAGCATTACTGTTGTTGATGCCCCCGATGTTAACACCACCAGCATTACTGTTGTTGATGGGATCGGCAGCAATTAAAGTGGTACCGGAATTCGATTTGGCTGCCTGATTCTGTAATTGTCCGGCTGCCTCAGCAGATTGAACAAAGCCACTAACCGCTGCTGTGGCGATCGCGCTACAGCCTACAATTAGCTTGTGATACTTAGATATGTTTAGCATTAGCCTCTAGTGTTGATATACGGTTGATTGTCAATGGGATCGGACAGTTATAGCAATTACACCATCACCAATTAATGGCAAAAGTCCAACGAATTTAGAAGTTGAAAGCTACACTTGCACCAAGTACAAACCTAGCTCCACCCGCAGTACCAGCCGCATTTGTGCCAATACCAGCAATGTCTCGAAAAGCAGGAGTGATGACTAAAGGAAAATTCTCAAACGGTGCAATCGAGATACCCGCTGCGAGATCTTGCCCTGTCCACTCAAGCACCGCACTGACTGGTCTGGCGACTCGGACACCCACCGAACCAAAAACACCTAGTCCTGTTCGGTCGAGAGTATTCTCATTAAACGGTAAGAATACACCACTTCCAATTCCACCTGTCACAGCCACACGGCTGAATGGATCGTTGATGTCTTCACGAGTACGAAATATTTTGGTACCAACAGCGTAGTAAGAGTTATTTGGGTAGTCAGAAGGACCATTACCATTTCTGCCTGCACCAAACTGGGTCTTGGCAAACTGGTTCCAACCGATGGCCACAGCAGTATCTTCGCTCAATCGTTTATGAACTTTGATATTGAATGCACCACTACCAAATGCCGCACTAGAACCAAAGCTGTTGATACTGTAGGATAGCTCTGCTGCAATATTGTTTGCGTCACCTATCCCAATCCCGAATCCACCTTCACCATCACTTGTCTGAGTGTATCTGGTGCGATTTTGATAGCTGAGTGCGAAGAATACTAGATTGTTGTCCGCCCCAAATCCCACTGGGTTGAAGACCGAGAAACCAGGCGAAGTTCTGGGGTTGTAAGTGTTGTATTTGTCTGGTGCCAAGTTATTGTTATTAATATTGTTCAGGCGATCCTGCAAATCTTTGTTCTCTTGACTAGAGGGACTAGTAGCAGGTTTCGCTGGAGCCGAACCAGGAACCTCTGGTGCTGGAGGTGCGGGTGGAGTTTGAGCGAGGATGCCGCTGGCAACCGCTGGTATTGCTGTGGTTGCGCGGTAATCTGTGCTGGAAAATCCACCCAAACTAGCTGCGTTACCAGTTGCGATTGCACTGGACTTGAGATCGGGGCTAGCGTGAGCGGCTGATACACTGACCAAAGACAGCGTCCAACAACAGCCAACGTACCACAGTAATTGCTTCATGATCGGGTTTCCTCGAATATCTCTAAAGAGCTGATTTGTAAGACTAATGTAACTACAACTAAGTATAATGTTCTCTCGATTGAATATCTCAGCTATTATGCTGAGACAAACTTCGATCCTAGTCCACCTTACTACATTTTTCCAAATACTAACATGGCACTGCCAACAATCTTCGACCATATTTTTTAGATCGGGATCTACAACAAGCTCGAATTTTGTGTTTCGTGCTTCAATATACAGTCGATCGTCGAACCAGATGATACTGAATTTCTCAACCCCAACCTAGTCATTTGGGTAGAGTTTAGCAGTAGCAGAACATAGCTAGTGAGCCAGAAACAACTTTTGTCTGGAAAACAACTAGAAAGTCGGTCTTGCTGTATTCCTAAAGTATCCAAGAGGTGAGTGGCAAAGTCAACAATGTTACGTATAAACACTGATACGATTGGTATTAAAAAATTAGTAAATTATCGCTACTATCGATCGAGTGTTTTGAGTAAATCTGCGACTATACCGATTGGGACAACAGGTAATATAGATAGCTACTAGCTATGATTTACCATTTGAATTTAGTAATATATGATTGGTCTGCTGTCTCAATTGTTCCCACTCGATCGGCAAGACTAACACTAGGTCGCACAAATGTCAAAATTTGAGTGGAAGGGGGAGCGGGAAGATGGAAAGTCTTCAGATTTACTGTAGGGTGTGTTAACCTGCTGTCGCCGACGCTACGCGAATGCGGAGCGTAACTCACCGCCAGCACGATCGTGGTGCGTAACGCTGGCGCGATAACATACCCTACGAAAGCTCAGGAAATAGCGAAATTTAGGCAAAACTGCTATCTTGACGATCGATACTTTCGCAACTAGCTTGTGTGAGATAATAAGCATTAACGGCCAACTCTCTCAGGGATAAGGCTGGGTCAAAACAGAATTTAGGAACCAATGCCGACAGCGATCGTAACCTCGAACATGACTGCGTTTCCCCTCGCTGCGGTGGTAGGACAAGAGGCGATCAAAATTGCGTTGCTACTTGCGGCGGTAGACCCAATTCTAGGCGGGGTGGCGATCGCAGGCGGACGCGGCACGGCCAAATCGGTGATGGCGCGGGCGATTCACTCACTACTACCGCCGATCGAAATTGCCGTGGGTGGGGTGAGCAACTGCGATCCGAATGCTCCGAGTGAGTGGGATGACAGGTTATTGGAATTTCGATCGGTGAGTGATGGTTCAGAACTCCAGACGGCAATAGTTCCAGCTCCATTTATTCAGATTCCCCTGGGTGTAACCGAAGATCGGCTGTTAGGTTCCGTGGATTTGGATAAATCAGTCCAAGAAGGCGCGGCGGTATTTCAGCCAGGACTATTGGCACAGGCGCATCGGGGGGTACTGTATATCGATGAGATTAATTTGCTCGATGACCAAATTTCTAATCTGTTGCTTAGTGTCCTCACCGATGGACGCAATCAGATCGAACGGGAGGGGATCAGCTTTCAACATCCCTGTAAACCGCTGCTGATTGCCACTTACAACCCCGAAGAAGGTGGCTTGCGGGAACATTTGCTCGATCGAATCGCGATTTCCCTATCGGCTGACGCGGTGCTGGAAATCGACCAACGGGTGCAAGCTGTGGGACAAGCGATCGAATATAGTCTCTCGCCCCAAGCTTTTCTGGCTCAGTATGACGAAGAAATCGACAATATCAAGACCCAAATCCTGCTAGCACGGGAATGGCTCAAAGATGTCGAGATTAGTCGCGAACAAATTACCTACCTAGTTACAGAAGCTCTCCGTGGTGGTGTCATGGGACACCGTGCCGAATTATTTGCCGTGCGAGTTGCCAAGGCTGCGGCGGCTCTAGAAGGACGCACAAAAGTTAATGCTGACGATCTCCGTCGTGCAGTGGAACTGGTAATTGTCCCCCGCGCCACCGTCCTCCAAACCCCACCAGACGAAAGTAATCCACCACCGCCACCACCACCACCCCCACAGCAGCCGCAAGACGAATCAGAGCAGGAGCAAGATGAGCAGGAAGAGGAGGAGAATGAAGACGAACAAGAGGATGAAGACCAACCGGAGCAGCCACCTGATATTCCTGAAGAATTTATCTTTGATATCGAAGGGGTAATTCTGGATGATAGCGTGATGTCCTTTGCTCAAACTGCTCAACAGAAGCAGGGCAAATCGGGCAGCCGCAGCATGGTATTTTCCGAAGATCGGGGCAGGTACGTCAAGCCGATTTTACCAAAGGGGAAAGTGCGGAGAATAGCCGTAGATGCCACATTACGCGCAGCAGCACCCTATCAGAAGTCTAGAAGATTGCGACAACCCGATCGCAAGGTGATCGTCGAACAGGGCGATATTCGCGGCAAGAAATTGGCACGTCGATCGGGTGCCCTGGTAATATTTGTGGTAGATGCTTCGGGTTCGATGGCTCTGAATCGGATGCAGTCAGCGAAGGGTGCGGTAATGCGCCTCCTAACGGAAGCCTATCAAAATCGCGACCAAGTAGCCTTAATTCCCTTCCGAGGCGAACAAGCCGAGGTACTGTTACCACCCACTCGATCGATCGCAATGGCAAAACGCCGCCTCGAACGCCTCGCCTGTGGTGGTGGTTCGCCGTTAGCACATGGTTTAACTCAAGCCGTGCGGGTGGGTGTCAATGCTCAAAGTACGGGGGATGTCGGACAGGTAGTAATTGTAGCGATCACCGATGGACGCGGAAATGTCCCGCTGGCTCGTTCTCTAGGCGATGCGATCGATCCTGAAAATAAGCCAGATATCAAGCAAGAATTATTAGATATTGCCTCACGAATTCGCGCAATTGGAATTAAGTTATTGGTAATTGATACTGAAAACAAGTTTATCTCGACTGGTTTTGCCAAAGAATTAGCCAAGCAAGCTAATGGTAAATATCATCATCTCCCCAAAGCAACCGAGCAAGCAATTGCCGCTACAGCTATGAGTGCGATCGGCGATATGAGATAGTGTAGGGTGTGTTATCGCCCAAGCGCGAGCAAACTAATTTTCGACTAAATTAAAACATTAAAATTATCGGTATATCTACCTGTGGCTAAATTACCAGATTCCATTCTCACAAATATCTTTACACTTCAACGCCAAATTATCGAGTCAATTGATGCGACAACTGCGATAGAATTCAGGATATTAGAGCAATGGGGTGAAACCTCTGAAACACTGTCAGAGCTAGATGAACTTCAGAGCATTAGGGAAAGGTTACTATTGCCGTACTCACGATTCCACGTATTGCTGCTAAGAGCTGCTGAATCTCAGCCTTTCGCCCCTGATGATGTGTTAAATTTACTATATCGGTTGATTGAGTCTGCTGAGGCTACTCTATCCGCTAGCATTGCCAGTCTGCAAGAAATTAAACGTAATTGGAACTACTAGTTATGAGTGATAAATTTAGAATTCCTGATGCAGAAACTAGAGCAAGATCGATCGCCAATCTGAGAGAAGCTGGTCGGATGTTAGATTTGTTGACTCTGGAATTGGATGAAGTCATTGCACTTTTGGATAAAGGTCTCAGAGAGCAACGCCGAGCTAGATTATTACATAAGTCTAATTACATGCCTACTCCAAAGATAGAAAGCTAACTATGAATTAGCAATCCTATCAATCTAGCATCTACTCACGAGAATATGACGATCGAACGCCCCAGTACACGCGGACATTTATTAACCGAACAAGTCAATCTAAATAGTGCCAATCTCGATCGACTCAGCACGTTAGATCTGGTAGATTTATTCAATAAAGAAGATATCAATACAATTAATGCGATCGCGGGTGCTAGACAAGAATTAGCTAATGCGATCGATCTAATTGCCGATAATTTACGTCAGGGTGGACGCTTATTTTACATTGGCGCGGGGACTAGTGGCCGATTGGGCGTACTCGATGCGGCTGAATGTCCGCCGACTTTTTGTACGCCACCGGAATTAGTGCAGGGGATTCTCGCTGGTGGTGTGGGGGCGTTGGTAAAGAGTTCGGAAGGGTTGGAGGATATCGCTAGCGATGGTGCCCAGGCGATGGTGGACAACAATATCGGCGAACATGACGTTGTAGTGGGAATTACCGCTGGTGGGACTACGCCATATGTACATGGTGCGATCGAGTCTGCCAAACAACGAGGAGCTAAGACGGTATTTATCGCCTGTGTGCCTGCAAATCAGGTCGCTAGCATTGCTGATATCGACATTAGATTACCTGTAGGAGCTGAGATTGTATCGGGGTCTACACGGCTAAAATCGGGGACTGTGACCAAGATGGCTCTGAATATCCTCTCGACTGGCTCGATGGTGAAACTGGGCAAGGTGTACGGGAATCGGATGGTGGATGTGGCGGTAACTAATACTAAACTACTCGATCGAGCCTTGCAGATGATTCAGGATTTGACGCAACTGGAACGGGATGCTGCGAGTAAATTATTAGATGCCAGCGGTCGATCGGTTAAAGTGGCTTTATTGATGCACTGGACTAAAATCGATCGATCCAAAGCCGAAGCAATATTAGCTCAGAATCAGGGACAATTACGATCTGCCGTGGATAAAACTACGTAACGAAATGGATACCTCTATCATTAGTGAAAGTACTTTACCAGTGAGTCCATCGATTGAGATTAAATTCAACTTATGGCAAGAAATAGATCTGTTTTTTATGCAGCAAGGAAAAGTCTACGAAACTTTGCAACGGCTGGCTCAAAAGCTACCTAATGCAGGAATTGACTACGCTCTGATTGGTGGTATGGCACTAGCTATTCATGGGTATGTCCGGTTGACCCAAGATGTCGATCTGCTGATGAATGAAGCGGGGTTGGCGCAATTTCAGAAAATGTTAGTGGGGCGAGGCTATATTGCAGCTTTTCCAGGTGCGCGAAAAATGTTTCTCGATACCATTACTGGAGTAAAAGTTGAAATTATTACTACTGGTGAATTCCCAGGAGATGGTAAACCTAAGTCAGTTCAATTCCCCGAACCAGCGGCGATTTCGATCGAATTAGATGGAATGAAAGTTACTCGATTAGAAACTTTAATCGAACTGAAACTAGCCTCGGGACTAACAGCACCCGATCGTCTAAAGGATTTGGCTGATGTTCAGGAATTAATTCGGATGCTAAATCTACCAGAGCAATTAGGGTTGCAAATCGATCGCTCAGTCCGAGATGAGTATGTTCGACTATGGCAAACTGTACAGTCGAGAACGTAGTTTTAGCCTGACTATAAATCTATAAGAGTGTTGGTAGTTTATAATGGTCGTATTTCTCGAATGGTTGATTAATCCAGGGATTGTGGGCGAGATAACTTAGATAATAGTCGGGGATGTAGTTTGAGGAAGCTTTGTACCAGATCACTGCTGTTTTTAGCTCCTCAATTTCTGGATATAGATCTCGTAGCCAAATCTTTGTCTGTTGTAATGTGACTCCCGAGTCCACCAAGTCATCGACTAATAATATTCGACTACCCAAATTTGCATCAGTCATCGTGATTTGACTGGCGATCGATAGCTTACCGCGTTCCTGTTGGTTTACTCCACTATAGGAACTAGCTGCTAAAATTGCCAAGGGTTGCTTGAAGATTCGTGAGAGAATATCGCCTACTCGTAAACCGCCCCTGGCGAGACAGACAATTCGATCGAATTCCCATTCAGATTGATGGATTTGTTGGGCGAGTAGCTCGATCGATCGATGATATTCGTCCCAGGATACATCTAATTTTAACATCTCAAAAATTAATTATTAATTATCAATTATCAATTATTAATTAATTTTAGAATCCCATTGCTGCTGCAACTGCATCGATGTCTGCGTTGATTCCTTGCTTGAAGGGATTGATGCTATTAGCAATTGCGGTGTCGGGATCTTTGAGTCCGTTGCCTGTTAAGACGCAGACGACAGTGGCGTTATTTGGCACCCGATCTTTGACTTTGAGTAGTCCAGCGACGGAGGCTGCACTAGCTGGCTCACAGAAGATGCCTTCGCGACTGCCCAGCCATCGGTAAGCTGCAATGATCTCAGCATCAGTGACAGCATTAAATTCACCACCGCTTTCATCCTTGGCGGCGATTGCTTTTTCCCAGTTAACTGGATTGCCAATCCGAATGGCTGTTGCCAGGGTTTCGGGATTTCTGACGCGGATTCCACTCACTAGCGGTGCCGAACCTGCGGCTTGAAATCCCATCATCTTGGGTAGCTGCTGACATTTGCCATGCTGCTTGTATTGGTTGAACCCCATCCAGTACGCGGTGATGTTGCCGCCATTACCAACGGGAATACATAGCCAGTCAGGGGCATCACCCAAAGCATCAACTAATTCAAACGCGGCGGTTTTTTGACCTTCGAGTCGGAAGGGATTGACAGAATTGACGAGCGTAACGGGATAGTCAACCGCCATCTGCCG
This sequence comes from Chamaesiphon sp. 341R_metabat_111, assembly GCA_025351825.1. GTDB lineage: Bacteria > Cyanobacteriota > Cyanobacteriia > Cyanobacteriales > Chamaesiphonaceae > Chamaesiphon. Next base: position 9,297 of record JANXVE010000003.1, read on the forward strand.
CACGATATCTAAGGCATCATCAAAGTTACCTTTAATTGCAATCACCTCAGCACCATAGAGCAATGCTTGACCCAGTTTACCCAATGCGACATAACCATCGGGAATCAATACATAGGATCGCATTCCCGCCCGCAAAGCATAAGCTGCTGCCGCTGCCGACGTGTTGCCCGTACTGGCACAAATTACCGCCTTGGCACCTGCTTCTCTGGCTTTAGTGATTGCCATAGTCATCCCTCGGTCTTTGAAGCTACCTGTCGGGTTTAAGCCATCATACTTGATATAGACTTTGACACCACGTCCGATTTCGGCAGAGATTGTTGGTACGGGGATCAGCGGTGTGTTACCCTCATGCAGAGTAACTACTGGAGTCGTCGCAGTCACAGGTAGATACGCGCGGTAGGCTTCAATTAATCCCGGCCAACCACGGTTGGTGTTGGTGGCGGAACTGACTTCAAGTTGGGTATCTAAGCTCATGATTGTGACGTTACCTGATTAAGAAATGATGGGCGACTCTTGCCTTTATTAGAAGATCGCAGACCCTTACTGATTCTACTATTGAACCATAATTATGGGTACTCTAGCCGCGAAAACGATTGCGCCAGCGATTACCTCCGGTAGGATTACCGCCAACGAACCCCTGTCGATTACCCACTAATCTATTTTACCCATTTGAACCAATGTCCGAACACAAACCCCGTCCCCGTGCTCTGGTTGCGATCGTAATCTACAAGTGCTTTACGATCGGCTTATTGAGCTGTGTAGCGATTGGCTTATTTCTGACATCTAAAAAGTATGACGATCTGTTTGCATTTGCTGAAAATTATATGACCACTGGCAAACGTGAAATTATTAAGGCGGTACTACTAAGCACATTAAGCTTCCCAGCTACTAAAATGCACCTTGGGGCGATCGTTGCGCTGATTTATGCAGCAGTTAATGTCTTGGAAGCTGTCGGATTATGGTATCAAAAAGCCTGGGCAACGATTCTGGTGGCAGGGATTGTCGGATTGACGATTCCTGTCGAGATCTACGAAATTATTGAGAAGGCATCTGTAGTTAAGGTGGGGATATTTGCAATTAATATGGCGATGTTTGTGTATCTAGTCAGACACGCCCTTGAAGAACGCCAGAAGAGACAAAGAAAAGATCGAGAACGAGGGATAGGTTCGGGTATCGACAAATAAAACTAGCCGATCGGGTAAGATTTAATAGACTTATATCTTGCCTCAATACATAAGGACTAGTAAGAGCAGAGATCTTCGGGTACCCATGAAGCTACACAATTAACCTGTAGGGGTGCCCTTCATGGGTACCCTGGATCTACGATTAGCACTAGTATGTTCAAACTGGGGCAAGATGTGAGTAGATAAATTCAATAGACATCGATCGATCGCGACCGTCTGAAATAACTTTCCCCGAATAAATTATGAAAAAGAGTATCAAAAGCGATCGAACGTTACTACTAACCAGTGTCTTGCTGTTTTTTATGCTGGCAGCCGGAATTCTGAGTGGTGTCCTCGGTTTTGTGTCTGGACATGAAGCCCTCAAAGGTGTCACCCAGCCAGATATCCGTCCGAACAATAATAAAGGTGGCAACCAACAAAATACCAATACTAAAGGCTTGGAACTAATCCAAGAAAAGGAATTGATTGCTAATCTGAAAAAACAAATGGGTGTTGAGGAGCCGAAAAAGGATGCTCAACAGTCCAAGGATGCTAAACAAAAAGCGGCTGCTTTTGAGAAAGCCGTAAAAAACGATCCCAAAACTGGCGCGCCAGTATCTAAACTACCGATCGTCAGAAGCGATCAAGGCATTGAGTTGACAATTAAATCGGTGGAAACTAAAGGCAGTAATGTGGAGATGCGATTGACACTAGCCAATCGAGGTAGTCAACCAATCAATTTTGGTCAGGGGATTAGCGTCACCAATGGATCTCAGGGAATTAGCTCGAATACCAATGACTTGCCAAGCAGCCTAGCCGCGAATGGTAAAGAAGCCAGTTTTACACTGACTATTCCCAAAAATGCACTCGATAAAGTCAAGAGTGTATCGTTACAATTAACGGATGTAGATAAAAAGCTGCAAATTGAAGCGGCTGGTGTACCCGTTGGCAAGTGATAACTCAAAGGTCCCTCCTAATTCCCCCTCTCCAAAATCCCGACAATGAACGATCCTCATCCACTTTTAGGTGGTTCAGACATTGGGTGGCGACTCCTAGTCGTATTCGGTTTGATTGCGATCGATGCCTTCTTTGTGATCGCCGAGTTCTCAATCTTATCCGTCAGGCGATCGCGCATCAACCAATTGGCGGCGGCTGGTGACGATCGAGCCAAGCAAGTTCAGGATTTACACCGAGGGATCGAGCGATTGCTCTCGACGACTCAAGTGGGAATTTCCCTATCCACTCTGACACTAGGTTGGATTGGGGAACGAGCAATCGCCCAAATCTTCGTTCAGAGCGTCCAAGATGTCCCAATCGCCCACTCGCTGGCTATCCCTTTTACGTTTGTACTCCTAGCCTATCTCCAGATTGTCTTTGGGGAGCTGATTCCCAAATCGATCGCCCTCATCTATGCCGAACCAATTGCCCGCTTCTTGGGTACACCTAGCCTCACCATCGCCCGAATTTTTAGCCCCTTAATTTGGGTACTCGATCGATCTACTAAACTATGTCTACGGCTGGTAGGAGTCAAATATCGATATGAGGATCGAGAGCGAGTGACGTTCAAAGAGCTGCAAGCGATGGTTTCTACCGAACGCGAATCGAGTGGACTAAAGATCGAGCAACGGGAAGTCCTCACTAAAGTGCTAGAATTTGCTGATAAGATCGCCTCAGATGTGATGGTGCCGAGTACCCAAATTGTCACCGTTCCCAAAACAGCTACTTGTCAGACACTACTAATTAAGATTGCCACAACTGGCTATTGTCGTTATCCAGTCACGGATACATCCCTGAATAAAATTGTCGGCGTTGTCTCATTCAAAGATTTTGTGCCCCTCCTCGCTCAAGGTAAATTGGCGGGGCAAATCCCGATCGAGAAATGGATCCAACCAGTCGAATTTGTTGCCGAATCTACCCCTGTGAGCGTAATTCTCCAGCAGATGCAGCAATTCGATCGACATATGACGATCGCGATCGATGAATTTGGCAATACCGCTGGATTGATTACCCGCCAAGATGCAATCTCCGAGATGATCGGGATTAACGTCACACCCGATCGAGAAACACAGCTATTACAAAAATTGGCCGATGGTACATTCCTGATTCAAGCCCAAATCAACCTCGAAGATCTCAATGCCCAGCTCAATATCCATCTCCCCCTCGCGGATGATTACCGCACCCTAGCTGGATTTTTACTTAATAAATTGCAGCATTTCCCCCAGGACGGGGAATCCTTAGATTATGGGGACTGGAATTTAACAGTTGTTTCAACTGTGGGGCCAAGAATCGATCGGGTGCGGGTGCGGATTCGGAATTAGGATGATTGGTATGTTGCTGGGATCTTTACCCCCAACCCCCTTGTAAAGGGGGCTTTCCGGCCTCCTCCCCTTTCCAAGGCTACCGTGTATACACAAGTTTTATTTGCTTCGTTTCTAGGTTAATTGCCCCCTAAATCCCCCAATTCTGGGGGACTTTCCAGAGATTGGCTCCCCCAGAATTGGGGGCTGGGGGGCGAATCGA
>JANXVE010000034.1 GCA_025351825.1 Chamaesiphon sp. 341R_metabat_111
GTTTTTACCAACGATCCACTAAGTGTTGATAGGGTAATACAAAATGACAGTGCAGAAAAAAAGTGCCCGCCCTCTTCGCAGTAATAGTATTTATGCAAAATGTGAATTAATGCTAAAAATATGTCCGATGACTATTATTAACAATGAAAGAATGGACTGTGATAGATAGATTAGAAGCTAGTTTCGATCGAGTGTTGGTTAGCTTAAACCAGCAGATTCACGCTGACGAACAATTTACCTTGCGATTGCAGGGGGAAGTCAGTCAATTTACCCGCTTCAATCAGGCTAAAGTGCGGCAAACTGGAATCGTTCAAGATGGGAACCTTCAACTGAAGCTAATATCTCAACAGCGGAGCAATTCGATCGAGTTTCCCTTTACTGGCGATCTAGAAATCGATCTACCCCAGGTACAAGCCGCACTGGAGTCACTGCGATCGGAATTACCTCAATTGCCCGTAGATCCATATTTAGTGACCCCTACCGGAGCTGCTATCAGCCGCGAAATCCACGCAGGGGAATTGTTGCCGGATGCGGATGCGGTGGGAAGCTTATTACCTGTAGTTGATGGTTTGGACTTTACCGGATTGTATGCAGCGGGAATGGTGTTACGTGGCTATGCGGACAGTAATGGTCAAAAACATTGGTTTGCTACTGAGTCGTATATGCTGGATTATTCCTTATTTACCAGCACGGGGCAAGCTGTTAAAGGCACTCTGGCAGGGAGTGATTGGAACGATCTGGCTTATCAAGCCAAGATTGCTGAGTCGAAGGTTCAATTGGCACGACTGGCACAACCTGTGAAGACGATCGAGCGGGGTAAATATCGCACCTACTTAGCTCCAGCGGCTACTGCTGACTTATTGGGGATGTTGTCTTGGGGAGGGATTAGTGAGGCGGCTTTACAGCAAGGTAGGAGCTGTTTTGGGGCATTACAGCGGGGCGAACGATCGCTATCCGATCGATTGACGATTTCGGAGAATTTCCAGCGAGGGTTAGTACCGAGATTTAATGAATTGGGCGAAATTGCACCAGCTACTCTGACTCTAATCGATCGAGGTCGCTTGGCAAATACTCTCGTGAATGCGCGGACAGCAAAGGAGTATCAGAAACCAGCTAATGGCGCGAATCGGGGCGAATCGCTCCGCTCGGCGGAAATTAGTCCAGGCACCCTGGCAACCGATCGAATTCTAGCGGAATTAGACACCGGATTATACCTATCCAATCTCCATTATCTCAACTGGAGCGATCGACCGACTGGGCGAGTTACAGGGATGACTCGCTACGCCTGTTTCTGGGTGGAAGGGGGCGAGATCGTTGCGCCGATCGCCAATTTACGCTTTGATGAGAGTCTGTACCGCTGCTGGGGCGATAATTTGCTGGCTCTAACCACTAGCTTAGAATTTATTCCCGATGTCGATACCTACGGCAGTCGGCAACTAGGTGGGAGCTGGGTGCCAGGATTATTAATCGAAGATTTTACCTATACGCTCTGATCCTGTCTCAATTACCTATTTTTGTGGGCACAATAATTGCAGCAACCAGCAGAGAATTTAGCATTAATTAATCCGATCCATGTCCAAACTGGAAAACCAATTCACAATTAATTTCTGGGGCGTGCGCGGCAGTATTGCTTGCCCTGGCGCAAACACAGTGCGATATGGTGGCAACACGCCTTGTGTGGAAATGTTGGTGGATAGTCATCGGCTGATTTTCGATGCGGGAACGGGGATTCATGTATTAGGACAGTCACTATTAGGCGATCTGCCTGTGAGTGGGCATTTGTTTTTTTCTCACTCTCATTGGGATCACATTCAGGGATTTCCGTTCTTTTCTCCAGCATTTATGGAGGGAAATGAATTTGATATTTATGGCGGGGTAATTCCACATGGTGTGACGATCGAACACCGTCTCCACGATCAGATGACTCAGCCCAATTTTCCGGTACCATTACAGGTGATGGGTGCCAATTTACGGTTCCACAATCTTGACTATGGCGATGAGATTAAGTTAGGTGATGTAACTGTGACGACGGGATTATTAAATCATCCTGGTGGTGCAATGGGCTATCGCGTCAGTTGGCAAGATTATGCAGTTGCTTATGTTACTGATACTGAGCATTTTAGCGACAGGCTAGATGAGAATATCTTAGGATTGGTCGATCGCGCTGATGTCTTGATTTATGATTGTACTTATACCGATTCAGAATATAATCATCCCAAATTTAGTAAGGTTGGTTGGGGACATTCTACCTGGCAAGAAGCCGTAAAAGTTGCCCAAGCTGCACGGGTAGAAAAGCTAGTAATCTTTCATCACGATCCCAGTCATGATGACGATTTTATGGATTCAATTCAAGTCGAGTCTATTAAATTATTTCCTCAAGCAGTGGTTGCCAAAGAGGGGATGAGTATTTTAGTAGGAAGCATAGATTCGCACTGTTAACCTGTAGATGTGCCCTCAATCGGTACCCGAAGATCTATGCTGTTATTTTTCTACTCAATTCAGCTCATTTCCAACGCTCTGAACAGACACACTACCAATCTCACTAACAATTTTTGCTTGCAACCACTGCTCGAACAATTCATCTAACAGGATTTGGCGCAGCTCATCATCAAACTGAGCCGGAACTACTTGTTCCAATCGAACGAAGATATAAAAATTCTCAATTATAAATAGTGGCGATATTTCGCCTGGTTTGAGCAGCAATAGTTGAGTAGAGATTGTCGGATGAAGTCTAGAAATCGGAATTGGGCCAACTTTTCCACCATCAAATGATTCCGAGCCTTGGGAATAGTTCAAAGCCAGCTTACTAAATATTTTTGGCTCCGAACAGATCCGAAAGTATAATTCTTGAGCAATCGTACCATCAGCAACTTGAATAATCGAACAGATAACTCGATCGAGCTGTACTTTGCGAGTAAGGTAATAAGATCCGACTTTATTGCCCCAATTCTCCTGCTTGAACTGTTGTAATTTAGCCCGATGGTCTAGAATTGGTGCTTGAAGATCTCTAGCATTTAGCTCTAACTCTGGATCTACCGATCCCGACTTTACAGTTGAAGCTGGTTGCCACTCTGACAGGATGCGATCGATCGTAAGCTGGCGTAATAACTGTGCCAACAAAGGCGATGTACTTACATGTTCGCAGATACTTTCTGCTGTCAGTTGACGACGTTCGATCGAGGCAATTGGAGACATACTAAGTCTAAACTAAACAGATAACTACTTATCTTTTAGTTTTCCCAAATCACCCTCAGATCTTTCATCGATCCGTAAAAATCCCCTCCTTGGAGGGGTGCCCGTAGGGCGGGGTGGGTAAATCCCCTCCTTGGAGGGGTGCCCGTAGGGCGGGGTGGGTACATCCCCTCCTTGGAGGGGTGCTTGTAGGGCGGGGTGGATAGATCTCCGCCAAAACTCATAGCCCCAAATCCGCCGCAATCCGGTGAGCGCAAGCAAACCCCGAAAACGCCACCGCATTCAAACCTTGCCCAGGGAAAGTACTATCCCCCACACAGTACAATCCAGGTACCGCCGTCCGATTGAATGGCATATTCAATAATCCTGGCAACTTACGACGGGGAATTGGCCCGTAGCTGCCATCAGCACGCCCTAGAAAGCGTCTGTGCGTGCGCGGCGTGCCAACCTCCATAAAATCTAAACCCACGTTGATACCAGGGAAAATTCGCTCCAATCGATCGAGCATTACACCTGCACGCTCTTCTTTTTTCGCTTCATACTCACTCGGACTTAAATTTTCCCAGTCACTCATCCAGCTAGGTGTAAAAGCATGAACGATGTGATAGCCCTCCGGTGCCAAACTCGAATCGAGCAACGTCGGAATCGAAACAAAAATAGTCCCCTCTGGCTCCTCCATTTTTGTCCAATCTTCTAGCAATACATGGTGACACTCAGTGCCAGCAGGTAAAACTTCAGCTTTGACACCCAAATGTAAACTCAAGAAAGCAGGCGATTTTTGATAACGCTCCTGCCATTTTTGCTCTTTCTTTGGCTTTTCTGCCGCTGGTAATAGCCGCTCAAAAGTATCCCAGCGCGTCGCATTAGAAACGATCTTTTTAGCCCGAAAAATCCTTCCATTCGCCAACTTTACGCCGACTGCCTTGCCTTGCTCGGTAATGATTTTAGTCACTCGCGACTTATAGTGGATCTCGCCCCCAGCCTTTTCTAGTCCATTGACTAGCTTTTGGGCAATTTGACCTACACCACCTTTGGGATAGTTAATACCGCCATAATGTCTGTCCGAAAATACCATCCCCGCATTAATCATCGGAGTCATTTCCGCAGGGACAACCGACCAAATATAACACTCGATATCGATGAATTTTAGAACGGCAGGATCCTTGATATACTTGCGGGCAATATCACCCACATTTAACGGTAAATATTTAACTAAACCCAGACAAGCCCCAGGATGCTGAAAGAACACGCGAGTCAAATATCGCAACTCTTCCAGGGATAATAAGTCCATCTGATTCAGACAATTGAATACCTGCCAACACTCATCATAAAACTTTCTAATTCCCGTTGCTTCATTCGGAAACTTAACAAACAATTCCTGCAAAAACTGCTCGTAATCCTGATGAACCTTAATATCTAAATCATCGGGTAAATGATACTGAACCTGCACCGGATCGGCAATTGTCTCAATGCTTTCGCCCACCGCTGCCAATGCCCGCGTCAATAAATTGGTCGTCCCCTGCTTGCCAAATCCAAAAATCATCGAAGCACCAACATCAAATCGATACCCCGCTCGATCGAAATAGCCAGAACTGCCCCCAGGAATCAGATAACTCTCCAGCACCAACACCTTCGCACCCTTCGCCGCCAACTGAGTCGCCGTGACTAACCCACCAATTCCCGAACCGATAATAATCGCATCAAAAGTAGTTGTATCGCTTGGCAGTAGATCGGTGTTGGGATTGGCACTCACAGTCATAAAGGAATCTGCAAAAATCTAGACATCACCCTCAATTTTACCCCTTTTCCCCAATCCCAAACCCAAAATTAGCCAAGAATTAGATCCCATGAGGGCGGGCACGAGGCCACGCCCTACAGGTTAATTGCGTAGGGGCGTGGCCTTGTGCCCGCCCTGGATCTACACTAACTACTATTCCCCGTTCCCTGCTCCCCGCTAATCCTCATCCCCGCAATCCTCCTCCCCACCAACGACAACATCGCGAATCCGTAGACTCGGCCCACCAACACCAACAGCCAAACCACCTTGCCCAGCTTTGCCACAGCCGCCAGACTCATCCCACTCAAAATCGTCACCGATGCCTTCGATATCCTGCAACGTTTTAAATACATTACCGGATAGAGTTACATCCCGCACTGGCTCGGCAATTTCCCCATCGCGGATCATCCAGGCTTCGCCCGCGCTAAATGTAAACATCTCGCCATTAGTCATCCCCCCTAACCAATTTCGGGCATATACACCTTCCTTAATTCCTGAAAATAGATCCGCAACGGGAGTATTGCCTCGATCGATCCAAGTATTCGTCATTCGCACGATCGGTGGATAATGATAATTCAAGCATCGGGCATTCCCCGTCGCCGCTTCACCCAATTTCCCCGCCGTCTCCCGCGAGTGCAAGCGTCCAGTTAATACGCCATCCTCAATTAATTGCGTCGTCGTCGCCGGAGTCCCTTCATCGTCATACAAATAACTGCCCCGATGTGCTGCTGGTGCCGCACCATCGAAGATTTGTAACTCCTTGCACCCAAACCGTCGCCCCATTGTCATCACTTCCAACAGGTCTGGATTTTCATACATCGAATCAGCCTCTGAGAGGTGCCCAAAGGCTTCGTGAACGAACAAACCTGTCAAAATGGGGTCGATCACTACTGTGTAAGCATTCCCCTTCACAGGTGGCAGGAACAGCGCGGCAACGGCACGTTGAGCAGCACTTTCGACCTGTCGATCGAGTCCAATTGTATCTTCATAAGCCTTACGCGAACCCAGAGTCTCCCGTCCGGTTTGAACGGTATCCCCATTCCGCGCTGTTGCGGCAAATCGCAGCTCCATATCGATCCACGATTGCTCGATTAGGGTACCTTCAGAAGTAGCCAGCACGATATGTTGAGCACAATCGCCATAGCGCACCGAAGTCGTCGCAATCCGCCTGTCGGTAGTCTGTAAAATCTGATTATAATGTTCGCACAATTTTTTCTTATTGGCGATCGGGATCTCACGCGGATCTGTACCAGTCAGCGGTAAACTACAGCTAGTCTGAATAATCTCGATCGGTGCCAGAATAGTTTCGCCTTCGCCGATAATTCGCGCCGCCGCAATCGCTTCTTCAATCCTGTCAGCTAAAGTTTCCAACCGATTGAAACTCGCAAATCCCCAGCCACCCTTATAACACGCTCGCACCTGTCCACCGATCGCCAGATCCTCGCTCAGAGTCTCGACTCGATCGCCCCGAATCAAAATATCTGTCCCCTCGGACTCTTCTAGTCTAATCGCTAAGTAGTCCACTCGATCTCGGTAACGCTTAATCAAGTCTGTCAGGCGATTTTTGCTATCAACGATGATGGATGGCATAGGTTAGGGGTTGGGAATTAGGCTTTCGGCTTGAGGGAAAGAAAGAACCATACAGCGATCCTATCAAATTACGAGCAGAAGGAGAGCGTCTCGATCTGATTATTATCGATTGGACAAAAAATTCAACTCCAAATAATACTCTATATAGTTGACAGCTCAGGGCAACCGCACACGTTTCTTAACAATTGCGACAATCTAAGAGGTGACTATGTTTAAAGCACTAAGCACAGTCTTGAGATAGTTATCGTCCCATCCCGCCTTGAGTCGTTTGGTCTTAACACCAACCTTCGTTTTTTTG
>JANXVE010000099.1 GCA_025351825.1 Chamaesiphon sp. 341R_metabat_111
ACCCTTCAACCGCTCAGATGTCTCTTTCAATAATGCTTTGATTCCCTCTGTTAGTTTCAACATCTGCCTCAATCTCTTTGCTTCACCGATTCTTAGTCTACCTTATTCTCTTGGAACTATTTATTTTCAGGAAGTCCCTTACCAACTCAGACCATATCAGTCCGACTTGCTCGATCGAATCAATAACGCCTGGTTTTCTGGCAGTCGTTCGATCCTCTGTCAGCTCCCCACAGGCGGCGGCAAGACCATCGTATTCTCCACCATCGTCCACAATGCGTTCAAACTTGGTTTGAAGTGTCTCATACTGGCTCACAGGGAAGAGCTAATCAAACAGGCGGCGGACAAGATTGAAATCATCACCAATGACCCCGTAGGCATCATTAAGGCTGGATACCCCACCAATTACTATCGACAGATTCAAGTCGCCTCAGTCCAGTCCCTCACCCGCCGCCTAGAGAAATGCCCCAAGTTCGACTTAATCGTTGTTGATGAAGCCCACCACTCCACATCTACTAGCTACCGAACCATCCTCAATCGGTTTCCGAATGCTCAGGTACTTGGAGTTACAGCCACGCCGATTAGACTGGACGGAAAGGGGTTTCGAGGCATATTCGATGAGCTAATCTGTGGTGTGACCGTCTCCGAGCTAATGGAAATGGGTAGCCTATCCCCTTATCAGTACTTTGCGACTGAAACGTCGATGTCGATCGAGGGTGTGGGGAAACGCCAGGGGGATTTCAAGACTGAGGACGTAGCCAGAGCTAACCCCGTTGAAGGTTTGGCGGGGGATGTGGTCAAGTCCTATCGAGACTACCTACAGGGAAAACAGGCGGTGATCTTCTGCATTAATGTCGAGCATTCGATCGCCATCGCCGAACACTTCAAAGCCGCTGGAATCATCGCTCATCACTTGGACGGGAACACCCCCAGCGGGGAACGAGCGGATGTAATGACCCACTTCAGGGACAAACAGATTCAAGTTCTGACCAACTGCGCTCTATTCGATGAGGGGCTTGATATTCCCTCTCTGGATGGGGTGATACTGGCTAGACCGACTCAATCTCTCAGTCGGTTCCTACAGATGGTCGGACGTGCCCTCAGACCCTGTGAAGGGAAGGATAGAGCCATCATCATCGACCTTGCGGGGAACTATGAGCGGCTGGGAATGCCTGACGATGTGCGGGTTTGGACACTGGATGGGTTAGAAAAGAAACAGCGCAAACAGTCGAAGCTAGTCAGGAATAGGGAGACGGGTGAGGTAGAGGAAATCATCATCGACCTCACCCCGACAGGTACCCAGTTCATCGAGATTGTGGGGCGGTCGGTCGAACTCACCTCCGAATTATCCCCGTGGATCGATCGGGTGAATCGACTGCTATTCGATCGCGAGCTGAACGAACGTAAACCCGCTTGGTGCGCGTACCGACTGATGGAGTCTTCCACCAAGCCCCCACTCGAAGCATGGCAATATCTAGGTCAAAAGCTCGGATATCGCCACGGGTGGGCAAAATACAAAGTCGATGAGTGGAAACCGCTTACATACTCCTCGCTGTGAACAGACGAGGATTCTCTAGTACTTAGTTCGAGCAGGGTCAACTCGAATAGAACTACTTAGGTCTACTTAGGACATCTCAGGCTTAAATTGTGAATAGAATCACTTAGGCTCACTTCAGTCATAAAATCATAGACTGAAAACATCTATATTTTTAGGAATAGGCTCAAGGATAGCCAAGGATAGCCAAGGATAGAGAACGCTACTTCGGACTGCTTACCACACCGCTCCTGGTGGTAACTCCTGGCGGGGCATATCGAGAATGTCGGCACCCTCAAGTATTTCCCACTCTAGCCAAGTAGCACCTGTTAAAGCCGCTACAGCATCGAGAGGGTTGGCGATATGGCTGGGTGATTAGCTGTTAACATTGGTTTAATCCTTTACTAGTTGGTTGAGGGTGACAGGCGATCGAGGTTTCTTTGCGGGAACTCGATCGCTTTGTCGTTTGTACTTGAGTGCTTTACTCAGGTATGTTACTATCATGACTGGTATTTTACCTAAGTGCAATACTTAGTGCATCACTATTGGTGATGGTATCTTACTTAGTACATCACCAATACTTATCAGTCATGTACTGGATGATGTACTAAGAATAGGATGGCTCCAGTACTTCCACCTGTGGCTGGAGCTGATGCCAGAGGTCTAGAGCGGGGTTATATTTCCCGACCAGTCGAACGACATACAGACCGCATTGGACGATCGCATACCCCCCAATCACGATCGCTCGGATGGCGACAATTACCATTACTACCAGGGCAGTAAACACCGTAGCAGCCCCACGTTTGGTACCAACCTCTGAAGTAATAGACTCAGTGGTAACAGTTTCGGTAACAGACTCAACCTCAGTAGTAACAGCCATCTTCATATCAGCAGTGACAGCAATCGATTCTTGTTCGGCGTGAGTGGGGAGTTCGGGCATAGATTCAGACAAGAGTGCGGATTCAATCGCTGCAATCCAAGATTGTTTGGAACGCTTGTCACCAGTGGGGACGATATTTAGTTTGTCGGCGATGGACTTGAGTTCGGACAATGATTGTGTAGCGTACATGGTGAAATTCTCCGGTGTTGTTAGTGAAATAGTGAAGCGGCGATACCCTTTTCGTTGCGAGTGCTTTACTCAGGTATGTCACCAATATAACAAGTGATTTACCAAAGTGCAATACCTAATCTATCACTCTTTCTGATGGTATTGCACTAAGTCTATTACTATTGCTTATAGTCATGCACTTAGTAGAGTACTGGATTATACTAGAGAGGTAACAGATTAATAGTAAAGGACTAGAGTAGACAGATGGCAACCGACAATAAAGGAGTGATGGTCTATCTACCCAAAGAGGTAGAGGAGTACATTACCGAGTTTTGTACCGAGTACAATATTACCCGAAAGGATAAAGAGGGTAATATACTCCCATCGCTGGGTACGGGGATAGTGACATACCTGAAAAGTAAGATGTCGGGTGAATCACCTGATGATGTAATTGCCAGACCTAGTAAGTCACTGGGTAATGGACTGACTAAGGATGAAGTATTAGACCTAATTCGGGAATATTGTACTAGTGACACACCAAGTAACGGACTAACCAGAGAGGAGGTGTTAGACCTAATCGGAGCGTCAATCATCCCAACTGGTGAAACTTTAGAGCAGTTGAAGGGGGAAATTGCGGCGTTAGAAAGAACCATTAATGATGTGGTCGATAAACCCTCAACTCAAACAAAATCGACCTCTGAAGCGTTGGATTTAAGCACGGCGACCGAAGCAAGTTGGGGTGCATTCCATCAGGCTTTAGGGCTAGAACCAATCAATGGTAAGAAGTCTACTGAGTTAGGCGCGATCGCGACTACCAGCGCGACTGAGATAGGGTTTGAGGGGTGGAAGTACAACAGTAACAGGCAGCGGTTCTTCCGCCAATAGTGCTTAATTTCAAACCTTTAACCACCTACCTTTACTTACTGCCAATGGACAATAACGACTTAAATCGACTCACTAACGCCTTACTGACCGCATACCTAGACAAAGTACCCGCGATGGAAGTTGGGGCTATTTGTGCCCAATTTGGCATCACCCCAGGTTCAAAGATGTTCGGGATGGCGAGCGATCGCGCAGCTCAATGGATGGAAAACGGCGAATATGACTTACTGAATGACCACAACCGCGATAAGCTGACTACTCAAGGTTGGCGCGATATGGCTAAACGTCACGGGGCGGTATTGGGTCGGGACTATTCCAAGGTTCAGGATGGTTATGTTTTAAGCAAGGATTTGATGAGTAAGATAACTGCTGACTTCTCCCCTGATGACTTGGAACTACTCAAGAGGAAGGGACATATTAAAGATTGGAGTAATGACCCCTACGCCTTGTTAGATAAGCATCTTGGGGTTCCATTCTTCGATTCAATACTGTCAACACTTGCCATTAGGTTTAAGGCACTGAATGACACCCAAGCGGCTCACTACGTTGGTTATTTGATCGAGGGGATGACAGCCGCTAACCCATTTCTCAAAGATGGTCTGTTCTTCAGTAAGGTATTCAAACTGTTGGGCGATCGGTTTCCCTCGATCGTATCGGCGGGTAATCTACTCACTGACTCCGACCCAGATATCGCTTGTAAGGTCTGGTGTGACCTATTGACCGCGATGGAAGTTCTGGACTTGAAGATTGATGATGATGGCGTGTTCTGGATTAGTGAGGCTAACTTACGATCGCTCGATAAGGTCTGGCACGGTGATGCGATGCGTCCGGCTCTGATGGCGGACAAGCTCACTGGGAGAGGGAGGGGGTTCGGGAAATAAGGGTAACTACCCCCTATAATCGAAATAGCCCCCACCAGACAAAGGCGAGGGCTATTTCGATCGATGGACTGTTATCAGCAGCGCGATCGACATCAGTAGAACCAATTACTAAATATTATGACATCAACAACAGATACAGACGGCACCCAAAATCAGACAGTATTGGACGCGATCGAGAAGCTAGACCACAAGATCGATACTTTCAATGAGAAATTCGATAACTACCAGAAGGCTAGTCAGTCGGTCGTAAACTTAGCGTTTGGATTAATCGCATCAGCAACGATTGTCACACTAGCTCAGGCTATTTTTAGACGGTAATCGGCTGGTTCATCAGAACGGGGAAAATATAACTTTCCCACTGTTTCACCCACTGTTCTACCAGCACAAAGGCTAAAAGCTTGTCTAGGTAAGTATTAGAGAGAAAAATTTACATCGTTGACATCGATGAGGTCCCCCGTTCGAGTCGGGGTACGTCCATAGGGTTGGAAAGGTTGATAAATAAGGGTTTCTGGGAAGTAATATGACTTTTCAGGAGCTTTTGTATTGTCAATAAGCTTTTTGCTAAGTGGGTTAAGAGGTGTTAACGGGGGTCAATTTTACCCCGCTCATTACCCCGCTTAATTTAATGAAGATTCAAATCGAAAACCATAACGGTCGTTTACGGCTGCTGTGGGATGATAGCGATAAACGCCAAACTCTAGCTATTGGTGTTAACGATACGCCTGTTGGTCGATCGCTCGCACAAAAGAAAAAGGCTGAGATCGAACATGATTGGGTAATCGGTCAATACGATCGTACGTTACTCAAATATCGCCCTCGAACTATCGGTAAGACTGCGACTGAGATATTATCACCCGAACTCTTTCGTCTGTTTGGCGAACACCAAGCCAAATATAAAGGCGTGTCCAGATCGTCGTTGGCGTAGCCTACCGGAGGTAATCGAGTCGCGATATAAACCGATCGTCAGAATGCTGGAAAAGTACCTGAATAAACCCGCTCACACGATTGGAAAGCGTCAGGTCGATAATTTTGTGGCGATCTGTCAGGAAACTATCTCTGGTCGCACTGCGAAGGAACGATGCTGGTTAATTCAATCCTGTTGGGACTGGGCTAAAGATAAGTACCATCTGGCATCTGAAAACCCTTGGGTGGTTAGTGCTGCGAGGTTCCAAGTTTTACCCAGACAGCAGGTTAAACCGTTCACCATCGCGGAGCTACAGGCAATTCGAGCCGCGATCGCCAATCATCCCCAATATCGCCATTACTCCGATTTTATTTCCTTCCTAACTAATACCGGATGCCGCTTTGGGGAGGCTGCTGGCTTACGATGGAAGCATTTAAGCGCGGACTATACTACTGTCTGGATCGGGGAGAGTATTAGCAGGGGGCGTAGTGGCACTACAAAAACTGGCAAAGCGAGAACAATTCAGCTTTCCCCAACATTACAAGCGGTTCTATTATCTAAGTACCAACAAGCAAAACCTAAACCTAAACCTGACGACCTGGTGTTCCCAGCTCCTAAAGGCGGTGCGATCGATGACAATCGCTTTCGAGCGAGATGTTGGACAAAAATTCTGGAAATCTGCAATATCGAGTATCGCAAACCCTATGCGATTAGGCATTCTGCCATCTCTCATGCTTTAGCTAAGGGTGCAAATCCGATCGCATTAGCCGAACAAACTGGACACGACAATCGGGTTTTATTGGATACTTATGCCCACGCGATCGATAAAGAATATCTATTTATTGAGGTTTAAATTATGCAGCAAGATTCATTTATCAATCCTCCATTCCAATGGAAAGATTCTCACATTGATGCCTTTGTAGAAAAATTCAAACATACTAACAAAGATATTAACTCCGAGTATTTGGCAAGAAACTATATACCAGGAGTAGGGCAAAAAGTACTAACAGCCCAAGATCGACGCAATCTAATGAACCTAATAGTTGTGAATGACTATGCCAGAGTCATCAAAGGTACACCAGAAAGTCGAAGCTATATGATTCGCATGAATTCAGATGAGATGGAAGATCTTTATTTCGATTCTGCTGTCCTGAGTAACCCTCGAATATTTGACTTACCACGAGTCGATTGTTTGGATTCCGATCCAACAGCAGCCGAGCTGCTGATATGGCTAAAACACAAAATGCGATGGCTAGAAATATACAACTTATTTTGTCGCTATCAAAACGAAGAAAATATAGACGTGAAATACCTTCAGCACAATTGGAGCAAGGATCTTAGAAACAAAATATTACTTATTGCGAAAGAACAAATCACCTTATATCAGGTAGTTAAACTTGGCTCACAGGCAATGCAAGATAATTGCCCAGAAAGGTCTTACAACTACCAAGATTTATTCTTAGATATGCTGGTAGCTCAATCGGAATGGCTTTTCAGAGAGGCAATTGTTTCTCAAGCTAAGGCTAATGCCAATATTTCAATTTCATTCAGTAAGTTACACGAGCTAAAAAGGCAAGTTTATGGATACGCCACAATAGGGCAAGATGAAGACGGAAACTATAGCCTAGAGGATGCTTTAAAAGCTAATGACCAATTGTTGATGCTTGCTTTAGAGAATGGCATCGACCCAAAGCTATCAAGTTTCGCTAGTGGTATCTGGCTACCAGATTTTCTGGCACAAAGTAATTGCCCTGATGTACAAAAAGCTATCGAAGAGTGGTTTCAAGTCAAGTACGAATATGAAGACTATGAGATTACGCTCCTGAACCGTTACAAACGCACTGACAAAAGACAGGATAGAAAAAAGCTGCACTATAGCATACAAGAGTATCCCGCCATCTTAATAGTACAAAAATATCTTGTGTTTATATCCCAAAATCGCACTTGAGACAAGTTGGGTGAAATAGTAAATTGATTATCACAACCCCCCCTATTTCAGCCATTACCCTGCCTTTCCAGCCTATTCACCCGTAGAGAAAAAGGAGATTTTTTTTGACCTCAAGCAAAAAACAACCCGACCCTAAATTAACTACTTTTCCCTTCGTGCGGACGAGGGAAATGGTCGCTACTTGCGGCTTATCCCCAGACCGTTTGAAGTTTCTTAGAACTGAGGTGTTGCCAGAAAAACTTTACTGGTTTCACCCACCAGGTAGTGTTCGAGTCCTGTGGAATGCCGCACTTGTTCGGGATTGGTTGCTCAATGGCGATTCACCCGCTCACCAAAGAGCGATCGAGTCTTTTTACAAAAGTCTCCCCAGTTCCCAAGCTGCCTAAGAGAAATCGCCCTCTTCAACAAATGACAGATGGCGATCGAAACATAAAACCAATCTCAGTCTATGTAAATTTATATCCCCATGCCAAGGGGATGTGATTTCTTTTCAAAGGAAGACCCCCAAAGATTCCACAAAATCTGGGGAGTCTTCTACCTAGCATCCAATGGGCTTGGGGCTAGGTCGGCATAAAACTTGTTAGGTCGATCTTACCATTTCTATTGGATGCTCTGTCGTGCTTATTACTAACAGAGCGTCATTATGAATAATTTCCCGGCCACTAGCTTCGATGAGAAACATCTGGCAGAATTCAGAGATAGTGCGATCGCAGACGATATCGCCGCCCTCAACTTCCGATCGTTCGACGGAGAAAACGAGAACGAACTAGATGAAGCCTTCACTCTACTGATTGAAGAGCCAGACCACAACAACAACGGGACTCTATCGGGTAAATCCCCGAATAACCTAGCCAATACCCTGCGATCGGGCGGCTGGATTTTTGATGGTGACAAGGGGATATGCGTCAAACCTAACTCGCCCCGCAAAGTTAAGGATGAGAATGGCAAAGAGAAAGATATCAAGTATGAATCTCCCAGAGGGGAAGGAAAATTACAGCTTTTAATCCCTCGCGTATCAGTGCGAGCAGGAATTGAGATCGCCGCCAAACTGGGAGAATCATTAGAGAAAGAACACCGCCAACGGGTCGAGTCACTATCGCCAGATCGGGAAGATCCAGATTTCTGGGACTGGTATCTAGAGCATGACGGATTCATCATCATCACGGAAGGTGCAAAAAAAGCCTGTAGCTTGGTTTCAAATGGATATCCCGCGATCGCCTTAAATGGGATTTGGGGATGGGGCACGAACGATCGAGATATGTTTGGGAATGTAGAGAAAGACGAGGGCGGGAAAAGCATCAAAACCATTCACCCAAACTTAGAGCCATTCTTAGACGGTCGAGAGATAGTATTAGCATTCGATCGCGATTCCAAGCCCGATACCGCGCGGATGGTTGAGAGTGCTAAAAGTAGCTTGCTAAGACATATTGATAGCGATGGCATCACAGTAACTCAACTGACTTGGAGAAGTTACAAAGGAATCGATGACTACATCGCCGCCAAAGGGATCGAATCACTCGATCGCCTCTATACCAAACGCAAGGAGGTTAAAATTCAAAGCCCGAAGCCAAAAGATAGTAATCTTTATGGGTTTGCCACCTCGATCGAGAGTGGGCTAGAAAAAATTACATCTAACGAAAGCGATGGTAAACAAAGTGAATCGAGAGAGAAAATCGGCAACCATTTAGAGGCGATCGCGTATCTCGATAATCCAGAGGGGACAAGCGCGGCAATATTACTTGAATTTAAAACTGTTCGGAATCAGGTCAGAAAGCTCTCTATTTCCCGCTCTGATTTAGCTGGCGATGGAGTTGCAATTCTGTCCTATCTGATGGGATGCGGGTATTACTACAACCGCAAAGATAAAGCTGACTTACTAGAGTACTTGCATGGTCTTGGGGCTGACATCGAGCAAACTTACACGATCGTCGATTCCACTGGTTGGGTTAATGGTCGCTACATCAGCCAGCACAAGACTTACGGGGATGGCGATTATGTTTTCCAACAGGTCGAATCTAGTTCGGAAACTGCAACCGAAATTAAGGGTACCCTACAGGACTGGAAGACTAATATAGGGGCTAAATGCGACAACAACAGCCGCTTAATCTTCATCATTGGGATTGCATTCGCGGCTCCACTATTGGAGGTTGTAGGGCTAGAATCTGGCGGTTTTCATTTGATGGGTGACACCAGCACAGGGAAAACCACCGCTGTGAAAGTAGCAGTTTCGGTCACTGGTGAGAAAGAAGTACCCAATTGGCGGACTACTGCCAACGGGCTAGAAATGACGGCAACGGCACATAATCACTCAATGCTACCGCTCGATGAGATTGGGCAAGCTGATGAGAAGGGGGTTGGAGAGGCTTGTTACATGCTGCGAAATGGGCAAGGCAAAAGCCGATCGACAAAGGATTTAAAAGCTCGGAAAGTAAAAACTTGGCAGTTATTATTTCTATCGACAGGGGAACATAGCCTAACCTCATATATGGCACAGGCAGGGAAAGTTCAAAAGGGCGGGCAAGAGGTGGGGATGCCAGATATCCCAGCCGTTCCATTTGGTTCGCCTTATGGAGTGTTTGAATCGATTCACGGCTGTGATTCATCTAAAGAATTTGCTGAAAACTTAGAAGCAGCTTGTCAAAAGTATCGTGGTACTGCGATCGATGCTTTTCTAACTCAGTTGGTTATCGATCGGCGAGATAAGAGCTTTGACGGCGTAACGGTGGCGCGGGTGTTCCAACTGGCTAAGAAGTTGGCCGAGGGCACTATAGATCTTGCTGTTAGTCGCGTCGCTAACAGGTTCGCGTTAGTGCAGGTAGCTTTAGAAATTGCTTATTCTTACGATATCCTTCCCTTTCCAGTCGATCGAATTGAGTGGGCAATTAAGAAAATGTTCGCAGATTGGTTGACCCAGAGGGGTGGCGATGGCTCGATCGAGATCAAACAAGCGATCGCACGCATCGAACATCTATTAGTTACCAATGAATTCAGCGATCGGATCTACACACTTCCAGATAATGACAATCTCAAGATACGAGGCGGTTTGTTGGCTTATCGGAAGATCGATCTAGATGGTCAGACCGAAGAGCTTTGGGTTCCCATCACCGTATTCGATAAAGAGTTCCGTAATGGTGTTAATAAAACTGAGCTGGTAAAAGAGTTGCAGCGAAAAGGATTACTATTACAACCCCGTCCCGATGGCAAAGCGATTCGCATCCGCAAGCTGAAAGGTAAAGCAAGTTACTATTATGTTTTTGGTAAACGCGAAAATGAGGGTGATACTAGTGACACCAGTGATACTAGTACTTCTAACCCTCCTCCTGCAATAGTTTCAGTGGTATCAACCCAGGATCGCCTTCCGATTTTGGCGAGTGATACTGGTGATACTTTCAAAGGCATTCAAGATGTAGGTATCACCAGTATCACTGAGGTAACACAGACTAACGATCCCCGTATCACCGATCCAAATCGTTTAGAGGCAAATGTTTCAGCCGTGGCATCACTAGTATCAACAGTATCACCACCCAAAACATAGTTAAGTATTTCTATTTCTGAAAATGCACTAAAAGTTGGCGATCGAGTGCGTTACGTCGGAAACATGCTGCAATATCGAGGTGAGGTCGATCGCATCACCGAGATTAAAGGCTATTATTACTTCACGGGCTTTACTACCCGCAGTCATGGCAGCGTCATTTGCGAAGACTTGGAGATAATTCTGTGAACTCAATGCTCCGACCCTACCGATCGGGTCTAATCGAACGCGAAGCACGCCGCCAATGCGGTTGTCTCTTGACTCACCACGTACTCTTACCTAACTTACCGATCGCAGTAATGTGACCCGATTTACCATAAAACTCTAATCTCGTTGTTAAAGCAGGGAATCCTCATCACGAGGATTCCTTCTCAGTGTTCGACCATTAATAGTGTCACCTGATACTTTTTAGTGACGGAAGTATCTTGTTAAGCATAACAATCCTGAGTATGAAGGTATTGAATGAAAAAAAGGTGAATACACTTATGGGATGGGAGAAGGCGAAATAAGCGTCAGTAAAAATGGTCGAGTGATATTTCGCGATGAGGCATTGCTTAGAAACTAATTATTGTGGTTTTTAATATTAAGTATGTGAATAATAAATCTAGTTGTTTAATAACTTAGGGTTGTGAGAAATTTGAGATTTGTATTGCTTTCAATGGCTATTTTAAATGTGTTACTTGGGGTTAAATCTGCTTCTGCGGATACTTGTTGTGCTGGAGAATTTACGATTGATATCTCCGACCATCACTATCATCGCTGTGATGCTAAAGGTAACTGTATCAATTTAGATAATGGAACAAAATGGAGAGATGGCGGTAAACGTGGTCAGACTTGGGGAAATGAAGAATATGCCCATATCATCTCATGGCCTGAAGGTCGTAGTGAATTAGCAGAATTGATTGTAGTAGAGCGAAACAATCGCCAAATCTTACGCCGAAAGCTTGTACCAATTAATTGAGCTAGATAAAAGTAACCTTTACTAATGTTGAATTTTGTATTCTGAGACGACCTTTTAACCTCAGAATAATGAATATAATTTCGATAATGTTAGGATTGATAAGATTGAGGGTACTCTAAGATCTATGACACTTATTTCAAATTTAGTTGTTTGGAGATTATCTAATGGGACTGTTCGATTCTTTTCGTAAAGGTGGAGTGCAACAACGCGATCGGGTAGCTCTTGGTCTGCTGAAGGATTTGCGGCAATTATGATCCTTGTTGTAGCTTCTGATGGCTATTTAGCCGATGAAGAAGTACGCCTTTTGAATGCAACTTTTAGCCGAATGCAGTTATTCCGAAGCTATCTTCAAGATATCATGTCACGGATGATCGATAATCTTTGTAATATCTTGAGACGGGAAGGAAGCGATGTCCTATTTGAGGCAGCAATAGCCACCTTACCCCACGAGTTATACGAGACTGCGTTTGCAATAGCAACCGATCTAGTTCTTGCGGATGGTCATATCAGCCCAGAGGAAGAAGGGCTTTTGGTTAGTTTATGTCGCGCCTTAAATTTGCCAGAAAAATTAGTCGCACAAGTTGTTGAGGTAATGCTCATAAAAAACAGAGGTTAATAGCTTAATCGATCGCACTCTCTCAGATCGATTGAACGGCACAAAAAAGCAGGCTTGAAAATATTTTCAAGCCTGCTTTTTTATCTATAGATTTCGTGTTTATTGCTCAAGGTAGTCCATGTAGTGACATTGCTTATTTTTAAGAAAATCATTTATTTCATGCAATAAGCGAAGCTTCCATGACTGCTTTAATGACTCTTGAATAATTGCAGCTCGGAAGAATGCAATTAGTTTCTTCCGAGCTGCACTGGTAAGTAAAACAACTTCAATTTCGTATCTTTCCTCTTCATTATCTTCTTCTAATACCAGTGGTTCACAGGCTCTTACGCCGTTGATTCTATAAAGTCCTTGGTCGAGTAGCCATTGAGCAAAATCAACTGTATAATCGACATAGCCAATACGCTGCTTGTCTTTTGAATAAAATGTAATGCTAAACATTTTAGTTTCTCCGATCTTGTTGTGAATAGTATGAAATAGTTTCTGTTAGCCTTTCTTTTGAACTTTGGCTTTCCGCCATAATTCTCTGGGCATTCGTTCCCAGTAGATAACATCTGCCGATCGCAGCAATGTTTTAGCTGCTTTGTCGATAACACCAGTTGTAAACAAGACTCGTTTACCTTGCCTAATTAATTTTTTTTGCATCGCGTAGCTCAAAGATGCTTTGAGTTCTCATTTCAAAGAAAATCTTCATTTGTTGTTATTTGAACGATCGTATTGGGAAATTAGTTGCTTTACTGCATTTAACAGGGACTCACCATCGTCATTGACTTCACAGAACATGTCACCGTTTGAATCGTTGATTTTTAGTGTTCGTCTGACATGGAACCGCTTCTTTGCTAATGCTGCTATCGACCAGCCAATGCCATCCCTATAGTCTTCTAGATGTTCGATCATGATGTTTTCTGGAAGCTTACATTGTGCGTCTGCCTTTATTTCAGCCGCTCTTTGTCTAGTTTCAGCACTGGTAATCCGATCTCTGTTAGCAGCGATCTTTTTAGCAGCTCTTCTCTTGGCTTTAACGCGGGAATAATACTCTTTCGTCGAGGCACCATTTCGTTTAATCCATTTCCAATACTCACGAACACCTTCGTTATCGCCATTAGCCTTAGCCTCAGCATAGTCAATCTCTCGATCGATCCGTTTCTCTGCCCATCTTGCCCTTTTAGACTTTCTGCGGGTATTTGGCTGCTGAGATTCCGATCCTTTGTTTTGAACTATGAGGATGTTCTCTCTGTGTTCGGATTCGCTCTGTGCTTCTGCTCTTTTGGCAGCCTCCGTAAAACTGAATGATTCTTTTGGTGGTGAAACTGGCTCAGATGGTTTTCGATTTGTACTTGTGCGATCGAATATTAGCTGGACAAACTGTTTGAAGATATTTCCTAGTAAAGTGACAAATTGGCGGATGTAATTCATAAGTGATGAGGTTGATAACAATAAAATAGGAGCAGAGTCAATTGACTCTGCTCCTATTAGTAGAAAGGTAGTAATGTACTGTTGATTTAAGCGGCTAAATTAATAGCTGGGGTAACTAATCTTGTTTGAAATGTTGATAGTGCGTAAACCCCTAAAATTTGCTTTTTTCAACTCTGCGAGATGGTCCTGAAATTTCGGTGGAGCACTATTGACACTGCGCGCTGAGATACCACACCAGAAAATCTTACTTTCTCTTTTTACCAGGTATGCTACTAGTATAGCACTAAAATACGCTAGTGCTATACTAGGTAAATTACTTTGCTCGATCGAGTGCTTTTAGTACTGCATTAGTATTGTACTAATTGAACGATCGACAGTAATCCAGAATATCGATCGAGCGTCACATTTATTAGCCAGAGAACTGAATATGAAATTTACTGCCAAAAAATCCCAGAGGTAAACGATAAACCCTTGTAACCAACCTTACAAGCAAATGTTAAAGTCTTATCTCTATCTAGTGCCAGCCTTGCTATGTTTGCTTCCTGGCTGTCAACTCCCATCACCGAAGCCAGACACTGGCGAACCCGCCAAGAAGCCAGGGTTGACATTACTCAACGACTCTCAAGCTATTGCTGGCGTGCCGACTCAATCGATCGATCGAAAGTCACTAATGCCACTTCATATAGCTGGGATCTTGGATAAAACGGGCAGTACAGAGCCGAATAAGATTCCCAACTTTACAGAGGAGCAGTTGAAAACGATCTCAAAAGCATTACAAGAAAGGGGTGGGGAATTCAGGTTGCTAGCTCTGTGTAGCGATTCCGACAAGGTGCTGGCACACTTAAAAATTCCCGTATCCATAATATCCCCAACTACCCCAGCATCGTTACCAGAGGAGAATTCGGTTAACACCATTGAGTACGCCAAATTAGAACAGGGGTATTCTCAACGGATGGCTGAGTACAAGACCAAAAAGGCAGAATTCGATCGGGCTAACCAAGTCCAGCGCAAGGCTAATGAAGTGGAGATCGAGATCTTCCTCAAAGCGGCTAAAAGCATTCTAGCAGCACCGTCTACTTGTAAATCGACGGATATCGTGGGTGGAATTAAGCGAGTAGATCTATTTCTCAATGAACGGCAACCAGCGGGGGCGATGCCAGTGCGGAAGGTGGCATTTTTCTTGACTGATGGCGAACACAATACGACTGCGGCGACGAAACCTCCAGAAATGAAGAGCAAGCCAGAGATCGTTGT
Organism: Chamaesiphon sp. 341R_metabat_111; assembly: GCA_025351825.1. Taxonomy (GTDB): domain Bacteria; phylum Cyanobacteriota; class Cyanobacteriia; order Cyanobacteriales; family Chamaesiphonaceae; genus Chamaesiphon. Next base: position 14,971 of record JANXVE010000099.1, read on the forward strand.
TGTCAGTCCTGGATCGGGCGCAGGGATGCTGGAGCAGTTGCAGCCGAATAAGTTTGAATCGATCGATGCGGCCATCGCCGATGTTCTCAGCCATTAAGAACATCGCCCCGACTTTCATCAGGAAGTCGGGGCTTTTTGATATTAAGAGTGAATTCAGCCAAAATGCCGATCGAATCTTAATCTTGCCAAAGTCTGGAGCCATTAACCGATACACATATATAACCACACCGTACTAACTAAATCTAATGACTTTTACTACTAGCCCAGACACATTTCGATCGCCCGTGAATCGCCAACTAGATCGCGTTAAACATCAACACTTGCTCGACAAACTCGATCGTCGATTGGCAGCAGCCCGTGAACGCGGCGATCGAATTTTGGTCGCTCAACTCACTGCCGAACTGGGCGACCTCAAAGCTTCAATGTAACTTTTTTACGATCGCAGGTGTATCGATACTCAATACTACCCAAAGGCAATCGAAATGAAATATCCGATCGACGAGCGCGCAAATCGTCACAATTTACATCAACAGGAAGACGAGCTTAAAGCTCTGACTGGAGATATCAGTCGGCAATGGATTATATATCGCGACTGGAAAGTAGCTTATTATCATCACTACTCACTCAACTATATTTATCTCCATCCCAGGATTGGCGAGCAGTTGGCAGTACCGTTGCTGATTGTATTTATGCTGGCAGTATATTTTATCGATTTGGTGTTTGCGTACAATATCAGTGAATATCAGGCACAGCAGGCTTTTCACAATAATAGCTATGCGATCGCCTTTGCTGTCTTTGTCTTACCATTAGCATTCGTAACGATCGAAATTTTCGTAAATTATTTGACTTATGAGGCAAAATTAGAGGCTGAAAAGCGCAGTAACAAAGCTGGAAAAGTGTGGAAATATCGGGCTTTCCTGCTACTCAGCTTTATGCTGGCAATGACGATCCCCTTTTTATTTTTGGTAACGGGATTTAAAGGTGCTGCCAGAGCAGGGAACCCAGTATTTCTTGGTTTGCTTTTAGGTTTAGCAGTAATGGTGGGCATCGTTCACATCGTGACTATTTTCGCAGGCGGGAAGATTACTGTAGCTAAAAATCGGGTAGTGGCGATCTGGCAGCACAAATGGCTCAAGGGCAAGATGCAGGCTAGTTATCATTGCTTATCGAAGATGGTTGACGATGGCCAGAGCCTGTACATCAACTATCTGCGGGATGTCGATGATTACAATCGTGGTCGTATTGTTGAAGATCGCTTCCTTCCGGTTCCCTTGTCTGAACTAGTCCACTATCTGATCCGCTATGTTGGACAGGATTACTACCACATCCCACCAGGAGAAGAGCCAGGATTCGACGATCGCCACCCGCCCAAATCGATCGCTGCCTAACTGAATGTTTTTGATTTTTAGTCCACCCTCATCCGGTGGATTTTTTTAGGCGATAAAGTAGAGGCAATTCATGAATTGCCCCTACTGATACCAATTTAAATCGAGCGAATGACAGATGAGATCTGCTTAATGTGGGATACTCTGAGCATTAACTATTTATCTGTCGTGTACACCATTTAAATTGGTATGAGATTTCTGATTCGGGAAAAACAATATCTTCGTATATTTGATCGATTCTCATTCTGAGAGGCTCCGCCAACGGGAATGTCAGATTGACGCTGTTTAGCTCGATCGTATCCCCTGCTTGGTAGTTAATAATCTGCCATATATCTGTTCCTGTCCCGCGAAGTAGTCCGATTTCTGCCAAAAATTCTATTGATTCGCCGATACAAGATTGAATCTCTCACTGAAACCATAGATAATCGGATCTGTGAGGGAATAATACAACTAACGCAATCGAACCTGACACCCATGTCCGATCCTAAGAAATTTTTACTGGCTTTGCTGCAAGCTGTTACTGATAGTAATGGGAATGTGCAAATAATTCATCAGTTTTTTGACGAACATCTTGACAGTCTTAATGAAAATTTATTAACCTTTTTACCGCAACAGGTTGAGCTATTATTAGCTCAAAAAGATGAAACAAATTGGAAATCCTTCGTTGCCGCAATTATAAGTCTAGCTAACGAACTACAACAGTTTTCGAGAGGGGATAGATCGATTAATCTAGAACTAGCAATCGCTTGTTATGAGGCCACCATAAAAGTATGTACACCTGATTGGTTCCCGCTTGAATACGTGAAGGCTCACATCAATCGGGCAATTGCTTACAGCGATCGGATTAAGGGCGAACGCGAGGCCAATTTGGAGATTGCAATTAAGGGTTACAATCTTGCCTTAGAAGTATGCACAAAGGAGAGATTCCCGCTTGAATGGGTCAAAACTCACATTAATCGATCCAACACTTACTTTAACCGGATTGAAGGGACGCGGCAGGAGAATTTAGAAGAAGCGATTCGGGGTTATGATGCTGCATTAGAAGTGTGTACACGCGAACGGTTTCCGGTTGAATGGTCGAAGACTCATATGAATTTAGCCCGCGCTTACTATAACCGGATTGAAGGGGATCAGCGAGAGAATTTAGAAAAGGCAATTCGCAGTTGCGATCGAGCTTTATTAGAACGTACCCACGATAAATGCCCGTTCGAGTGGACGACGACTCAAATGGGTCGGGCAAGTGTTTATTGGAATCGAATTGAGGGCGATCGACGAGAGAATCTCGAAAAAGCAATTCGGGGTTACGATCGAGCTTTATCAGAATTTACCCACGACAAGTTCCCATTCGAGTGGGCGACGACTCAAATGGGTCGGGCGAGTGCTTATTGGAACCGAATTGAGGGCGATCGACGAGAGAATCTCGAAGAAGCAATTCGGGGTCATGATCGAGCTTTATTAAAATTTACCCACGATAAATTCCCATTCGAGTGGGCGAAGGCGCAAATGGTTCGGGCGAATGCTTACTACGATCGAATTGAAGGAGACAAACGGGAGAATCAAGAAGAAGCGATTCGGGGTTACGATCGCGCCTTATTAGAACTTACTCAGGATAAGTTGCCGTTTGAGTGGGCGACAACCCAAATGAATCGGGCGGTTGCTTACGGAGATCGAATTGAAGGAGACAAACGGGAGAATCTAGAGAAAGCGATTCAGGGCTATGATCGCGCTTTATTAGTACGTACTCAGGATAAGTTGCCGTTCGAGTGGGCGACAACGACAGAAAACCTTGCCATTTTACATACAGGTGAAAATGATGAACTGGCGATCAATCTTTACCACCAAATTTTAGAAGTGTTTATCCCCGCAAACTTACCCACCAATGCCCTCAAAGCAAGTCGTGGACTAGCGAATATCTACTTCAAACAAGGCTCGTGGAAATCCGCCATCACCGCTTATGAGACCGCCATGCAGGCCGTCGAAACCTCCCGCAGTTGGGTTGTCAACGAAGAAACGCGCCAACAACTCCTCAAAGATGCCCTCTACGTCTACGAACATGCGATTCAGTGTGCCATCAACCTTGGTAACTATTCCCAAGCAATTCAATACACCGAACGCATCCGCAGCCGCCAACTCGTCGATCTGATGGGCACTAAAGATCTCTATCCCGATGCCCAAATCCCTGCTGAAATCCAGCAATACCTGAACGAATACGATCGACTCAACTGCCAGATCCAACGCCTGCGCGAACATGGCAGCCCCGACAGCGATGGCACCACCAAAACCACCCGCACCGCCGCCAGCCTCAGCCGCGACGGCACCGCCATTCAAGCTCTAGAAACCCAAAAAAGAGCGCAATATCTCAAAATCCGCGCCTTCGATCCTGCTATCGCCGGACAAATCGCCGTAGAGTCGATCGAATTTACCACCATCCAACAACTCATCACCACCCCCCACACCGCTATCCTCACCTGCTACACCACTGATGACCACACCCACATCTTCATCATCAAACAGGAAGGACAACCCACCATTCATACCTGTCAAGGTCAAGGATGGAGCCAATTCCAACAATGGTTACAAACCGAATGGGTGACTCCCTACCACAATACCAATTCCATCTGGAAGCAAAACCTCCCCACCTTACTCACCGAAATCTCCCAACGCCTCCAACTCGATACCCTCATAGAACAACACCTCACTGACATCACCGAACTCATCATCGTCCCCCACCTCAACCTCCACCAAATCCCCTTCGCCGCCCTCCCCATCAATTTCACCCAAACCGAAGCCAGTAAAAATCCCCTCCCCGAAGGCACTAGTGTCCAAAATCCCCTCCTCGGAGGGGTGCCCAGAGGGCGGGGTGGGTCATTCCTCGGTGACAAATTCATCATCCGCTCCATCCCAAGCTGTCAGATTCTCCAATACTGCCAACAGCGCAAACCCATCACCACCAAACACATCGGTACCGTCGAAGATGCTGAAGACAACCTCCTCGGCGCACGATACGAAGGCGAACAAATCGCCGCACTCTACAGCATCCCTACTGCCAACCGTCTGCGCGGCTCCAGCCAAGCCACCGTCGCCAACTACCGCGAACTCCTCACCAGAGTCAACCGTCTCCACTCCAGCCATCACGCCGAGTCTCGCCCCAACAATCCGATCGAATCTGCCCTCATTCTCGCCGACGGCGAACGCATCACCCTCGGCGATTTACTCTTGGGCAAACGTTACCCCGATACCCTCGATGAAGTCTTCATCTCCGCCTGTGAAACCCACGTCGGTACCGCCACTCTCACCGATGATGTAGCCACCCTCACCACTGGCTTCCTCTGCATCGGCGCACGCTCTGTCCAAAGCACCCTCTGGAGCGTCGATGACCTCGTAACCGCTCTATTCGATATTTTCTATCACCAGGAGCGGCGAGATGGAGTCAATCGCGCTGAGTCTCTCAGAGCTGCACAGGTGAGGCTGCGGAATTTGACAGGGGATGAGTTTAAGATTAGCCACTATCCTCGACTTCTCGAACATATCACCCAAGAAATAACCACGCTCAAGCAACGCACCAAAGAACTGTATCACCAACAATCCAAACTGGATAAGCAATCTGAGGAGTGGTTAGAGCTATCAGAAATGATGAAGAGTCTATCTCCTGAAACTAAAAAGATGGAGAAAATATCAGCAAGGTTACAAAGCTACTGCGAGATCGATCGACCGTTTGCTTCGCCCTTCTACTGGGCAGCTTTCATCACTCAAGGTATGGCTTAGAGGACTCGATCGAGAAATTATCAAAATTTATGTTCGATCGTGCCAATTTTTCCAGATTGGGAACGATTAAAGATATGAGGGGGGATATTCCCCTCTAATTTCGTTGGTAGCAAAAATATTACACATGTCGATCGCTTATGTCACCCGACCTTAATGCCTTGCGCCGATTGGTGCATACACCTAACGATACTCGATTATTCGATATCCTATCCGAGATTTACAACTCCGAGCGAAGCACCCCGCAACGGCGACGTGCTTGTGGCAAACTATACGCATTGCTCTCGAACCTGCGTGAATTTCGGGCTGGGAACGAAAAATACCGATATTTTTCCGAAGCTGAAAATCCCGAAGATCGAAACTCTGATGAAGATTCAAATAATCTCGATCGACAGGAACCTAAAAAACCTCAACCAAAGTCTTCACAGCCCTGTTACTTAGCTGATGAAGCCTACAAAAGCGCAGATATAATAGAAAATCTCTGGCTCTGGCTGTTTGGCGAAGACAAAGATGGTATCCCCCAAATTGAAAAATTCAGTATTGAAAAAATCAAGTCTGAAAATCTAGACGAAGGCTTATTTAACAATATGTTATTTTGGCTGCGTAAACAGGGCAAGTATTTAAAGTTGGAGAACAAAAGGCAACACAATAGACAAAATAAGGTATTGCCAAGTGATGCACCTAAAACTATAGGTAATAATGAAGTGGGCACGTTTCTAGAGTCCTTTGAGGCTACTCCGACAGCCAAATGGCGAAAATTCTTGGATGCTTGTTACTATGATGAAGACAATTCACTCAAACAGCCGTTCAGTAAAAAATTCCCTACTTTTACCTGCCATGTCTATTTGATGGTTGTAGAATTCCGTGAGCCAAGACCAGAGAATGTAGAGGAAGTTGCGGAAGTTTTGGCACAAGAACATAAATTAAATATTCCTACAGATACTATCGGTCGCTTGGCAAGAGAGAAGTTTGTACCTTTACTCGAACAAAAATATCAAGACTTTCTCGATAATGATGGCGAATTAATTACCAATTAATCTAAATACAACCCGATTTAATAGCAAGACCCTTCATTACTTCAGAAACTAAATTATGTCAAACATACATTCAATAGTTTTGGACACACCGAAACTTCCTCTGAGTAGCAAAGCTCACAATGAGGCGAAACAGGCGATCGAATCTATCTCAGACCCTAAATTAAAGGATTCACTTTATTGCTCGATATTAGCTGCTTATGGATTGCATCGCTATTTTACATTTATCGGTATCGATAGTGAGATAAAAATCGAAGAAACCGTCTTCATTCATCTACCCGAACTTGGTAATTTAGAATGCCAAATTGCCAGCCTCGAACAAACACAGCTAGAGTTACAGCCCAGCCAATTAACGAATCGAATCGGCTGTATCATATTCAAATTTACTGAAGCAGATACAAAGCTCGAAGATTTATTAGAAGTTGAGATATTCGGATTTACTAAAGCAACAGCAACTAAGATCGATCTAATTTCACTCCTGACAACTGACGATCTGCTCGTCTATTTAGATGAATATGAAGCTAGTCTATCTCCATCCTTAAAGCCAACGATCGATCGAATTCTCCAAATAATTCCTACTCTATGGGCGGGTGCGATCGTCAAGACAAAAGCTGAAATACTGGCAAAATATGAAGAATGGGAGGTCGTAACTGAATTTGCAATTTGGTTACAAGACTGCTTGCTAAATGGAGGTAATACTCTGCAAGTTGCTACAGAAAACCGTGCAAAAAATGACAGTGAAGTAAAGACAACTAATGATGAAAAAACTAACAAAAAAATCAATGAGCTAAATAGACTAGCTGACGATCTGATGAAATCATAACGATCTTTAGATTAACTCAATTAGTCTTGTAGAACATTTTTCTCTAAACGCATCACCTCGATCGTGGTGCGTTTTATTTGTTCAGCCATAGCGAAATCAAAATAGACCGTAATCGTAACAGGTTAAGATTTCTGCCAACAATCTCGGATTAGATTCGAGTAAATTACCCAAATTCTCTTCCTGTAGCTCATCCCCACATCGATCGAATATCCCATAGCAGTACCGCTCATCATCATGACGCGATCGATACCTAATGCCATCAACCATTTGGGGATGGTCGTAAATTGCCTGTGCCCATTGCCGAGCCGCAACATAAGAACCTGATGAAAGTCTGGCATCCGCGCCCATCTTCACCAAACCATTTCCCGTCACATCCGCAAACACTAGCTCTCGTTGACTCTCGATCGTAAATAAATTGCGCTGCCTTAGTACCATCTCTGACACACCTTTAGCCCCGTGAGTCCGCCCATAGCATTCGATCCAACTAGCAAAGACATCGGCACCCACATACAAAATACCATAGCCCTGAGCCGGACTATCAAACCTACCCGATCCAGATCGATCGAAATAAAGGCTAGAGGAGAAGTCTCGTGCGCCCTTGGCGGGGCTTTGCCCATCGTTTAATCGATACCAAGTGCCCTGGCTGCTGACGGTTGGTAATTCCCTACTCGTAAAATCCGCTGGTGGCGACGGATGCGGAATTAAGGGATCTTCAGGCGGGGTTGGGTTTACCATAGCAAGCAGCAGCATTGACCACTGCGTCGATATCTCCAGCAACAAGACGTTCTAAAGGAGTGCGATCGTCTAACCGCAGGTCTCCAGTTTTCATAAACATTAGCTGCGTCCACGCATCAAATTTGTTCAAGGCTGCCAAGATTCGATCGAGTCCACTTAATACCGCTCCATCATGAAATTGCCAGAGTGGATAGAAATAGCCACGTTTTCCCAGCGAAACAGCTAAAAGCTGACCCTTACTCCGCCGTTTATCGACAGCTTGCCGTGAAATTCCCAGCAGTTGAGCAACTTCCTCGCTCCGTAATGGTTGACCATCGCTGGACAATAGATCCTGCTTAACTATCATTCCTCTCAGCCGCGCACCTGCTAACGGATCGATCGGTGCTAGTTCGGCTAGTAGTTCGGGCGATGTCAACGCCGCGATCGTCTGCGCCAAACTACTAGAGTGGAAATTGGCAGTAACATTACTAGCATGACTAGCCGCCAAAGCCACATCCACGATCGATTGCCAATATTGTGCCAAGTTGCTGTGATGCTTAGATTCGCGAAGCGCGGTCGCCAACGCATCTCTAAACTGGGGTGAGGTATCGAGTAAATTTGCAATCAATACTCGATCGCTGGGTGTGGAGGTTTGCACCCGTTCGATTAGGACTTCTACGCTCATAAGTTCAACTCACAAATAAGTTTGATTGACAAGGTTGTGCAACTTTGTCAACTTATTTCTAGTTTAACCTTCTCTATCTGTGATCGTTGTGAAATTTTGGCAAAATTTAGACAACCATTTATAAATCTCAACACAGTAATCGCACTACAGTCTGAAGTGTGAATTCATAGGATGATTAAGCCATCCCCTGACAGATGAAGCCAGCCCAATAGAAGGGCGATTCAAAGGGTCGATCCATCGTGCAGTAGCCTTGTAATGTTGCTGGTATGGAATCGATCGATTTAATTTTCTGAGTGAGACTCTTCATCGTTTCTGCTAGCTGTTGCCATTCCTCTGTTTGGTTATTCAGCGTAGATTGTCGCTGGTAAAGTTCTTTCATTTGCTGCTTGAGTGCGCTGATGCCTGCCGAGCTATCCGCGTTGACATACTCGATCAGCGTGGGAAAATGATAAAGTTTAAAATCTTCACCACTAAGATTCCGCAATTTTTTCTGAGCGGCTTGCAAAGATCGAGCGCGATCGAGTCTATCTCGTCGTGCTTCGTGATAAAAGATGTCAAACAGCGCAGTTACCAAATCATCGACGCTCCACAGCGTACTTTGGACGCTCCTGGCTCCGACGCACAAGAAGCCAGTAGTGAGGGTGGCAACATCATCGGTGAAGGTGAATTTGCCTAAATGGGTTTCACAAGCCGAGAGGAAGATTTCATCAAGATTTGGGTATTTTTCGCCCATGAGCAGATCGCCGAGGGTGATTTTGCCGTCAGCTAGGAATAATGCTGATTCCAAGGGATTTTCTAAGTTGGAACTAGCATGGTGGCTAGAGTGGAGACGATTGACTCTGGCGAGGAGTTGACGGTAGTTAGCGATCGTTGCTTGGCTCTTACCACGCAATCGATCGATCTCCCGCACGCCATGAATTTCCGCAATCTTTTGACCTTCATATCGCGCTCCTAGCAAACTATCGTCTGCATCTTCGACGATTCCTTGGGTACTAGTCAGAATCGGCGATCGATCTTGGCAGTATTTCAAAATCTGACAACTGGGGATCGATCGGATGATGAATCGCTCGCCGAGTAATGACCCACCCCGCCCTTTGGGCACCCCTCCGAGGCTACCGTGTATACACAAGTTTTATTTGCTTCGTTTCTAGGTTAATTGCCCCCTAAATCCCCCAATTCTGGGGGACTTTCCAGAGATTGGCTCCCCCAGAATTGGGGGCTGGGGGGCGAATCGATCGAGTATTCACCAG
>JANXVE010000137.1 GCA_025351825.1 Chamaesiphon sp. 341R_metabat_111
TGCCGTCTTACCAGAACCGACAGGTCCAGCAATGCCAACGCGGAGGGGGGTCATGAGGGGTGTGGGGGGTGTGGGGGGTGTGGGGGGTGTGGGGGATGGGGCGCGGGGGCATGGGGGCATGGGAGATGAAATAAATGCTAGAACGCTTCTTTCTCCGATGCTCCATCGCACCCACGCACCCGCGCACCCACGCACCCATGCCCTCCTAGTTCGCCTGTTCGCACTGATTTTCCGCACAGGAGACGGTAATCTGACCGATGGCGGCTTTGTTATCGTATTTTTGGGTTTTGAGATACTCGTCGTTGCTATCGGGATAATCTCCAGCAAAGTTATGATTTCCGGCTGGTTTAGGGCGAAATGCTAAACCGTTGGGATGTTGAGTAAAGTTGATAAATTCCCGTGATTCATTCTCCTTGCTAAGAGAGAGGGTTGCGCCACCGTAGACTGTAGCAGCTTGTTTAATCGATGTACCTGGGCCAACACCCTGCTCTGTGCGATAGTTAGGGTTGTCAGTCATCAGGTGTTGGATTTTGTCTGCGTCGGTAAATTGGGTGCCAGTGGGATAGGGAATATAGTATTGTACCGCGCCTGCTTTGGTTACAGCGATCGCATCAAACCCTTCGATGAAACTAGATTTGATCGGGAATTCAAATCCCTGACCCATTTGTTCTTTGAGTTCCTTGAGACTCATCCCAATTTTCGCACCACCAATCCCGACAGGGGTGATTTGTAGTGCTGGACTTGTAGGGATTTTGAGCTTGGAGATTGGGTCGGGTTTGGGATTAGCTTTGGTTTTATTCGGCTCTGGAATTACTGGAATTTGGACAGGGGCTGGTTCGGGGTACAGCGGTTTGGGTAAAGCTGAGATTATCGGCGTGGATGGTGCTTGTGAAGCTGGTTTCAGCTTGGGAACCTTCACTGGTGAGGGTGAAGCTGCTACTGTTGGGGCGGGACTTGGCGTGGGCTGGGTAGTGGTGACGGGTGGTGGAGTCACCGCAATGGGCGTGGGTGCAGGCGTAACTACAGCCGTTGGTGGCTGACTTTTTTGTCCACAAGCAGTCATTAGAACCGTCGCCAATACACAGAGGCTCAGGTAAATTCTTTGTTTCATCACTACTACCCAGCAAGCTGAATTTCAAAACACGTTAGAATCTAATTCTAACTCTAGTGAGCAGTTGTAGCCACTCAATGACAGTTAAGTTAGTTCTTCTTATTACTACAGTCGCCAGTCTGCTAATTCTGGAAAATAAGCTGCCATTTTTTCAATTTCAGAACTCTCTGAGATCGCGAATTGCAGCTAACTTTGGCTTGGGGGCGATTAATTCGATCCTGGCGAGTATTTGGACGATCGCGTTCGCACAGTTTATCATGTTGCCGCAGATCGATCGAGGGCTAGTTGGCGCAATTTCCAATCCGGTGATTGCGGGCATCTTATCCTTCCTAATTATCGATCTTTACATGTATTTTTGGCATCGATCGATGCATCGGTTGCCACTAGCCTGGAGATTTCATCGTTTACATCATACCGATCGATCGATGAATGTGTCTACAGCGTATCGATTTCACCCGATCGAGATTATTGGTTCGAGTATTCCGAAGCTACTCTTGATTTGGTCGTTAGGGATTTCCAGTAATTTTGTATTAATTTATGAGTTAGTGTTTACGGTTGTTGTTGCTCTACATCACAGTAATTTGGCGATACCTGAAGTAATCGATCGGCTACTATCACTGGTAATAGTTACTCCCAATCTCCACCGGATTCATCATTCTCAAGTAGTTGCAGAGACTAATTCTAATTATGGTAGTGTGCTGAGTTGGTGGGACAGAGTTTTTAGAACTAATAACAATCGACCCGATGTGATTAATATTCAACTAGGATTGACTGATGAGCATATAGTCTAATTAAGATTCAAGCTAATTAAATAATTACAAAATATTTTTGTTTCATGACACAATCTACAGTTATCACTCCAACTACAGACCAAAATTATCTGCCCAAGCTAGTTTACAAAATAGCGATGCTGCAGCCACAGACACATCTATTTGAGATCGAGCTGACAGTATCTAATTGGACTAAAGAATCGCTAGACCTCAAAATGCCTGTATGGACACCTGGATCCTATTTAGTTCGAGAATATGCCAAGCAATTGCAATATTTCAGCGCAGTAACTGATGGAGACGATCGATTAGCCACAACAAAAATTGCCAAACATCATTGGCAGATCCAAACTAATCATCACAACGAAATCACGATTAGTTATCGGATGTTTGCAAATGAACTTACCGTGCGGACAAATCATTTAGATGCCACTCACGGGTATTTTAATCCAGCAGCACTATGCTTTTTTGTGCCTGGGTATGAGCATTGTCCGATCGAGATTACTATTGTCCCACCCGATCCGAGCTGGAAAATCACCACACCACTACCACAAATTAGTCCCCAAACTTTCTTAGCGGCTGATTTTGATACATTAGTAGACAGTCCATTTGAAATTGGCTGTCAGCAGATCTATGATTTTACGGTATTAGATAAACCGCATCAATTAGTTATCTGGGGCGAAGGGAATATCGATCCACAAGTTGCGATCGATGATATCAAAAAAATCGTCGAAATCGAAGCAAAGATATTTGGAGGATTGCCATATGAAGAATACATTTTCTTGTTACATCTATCACCTGCTGGTGGCGGTGGCTTAGAACATAAAAATTGCTGTTCGCTGCTATATCCTCGCTTTAGTTTTCAGGCTGGAGAGAAACACAATCGTTTCATGCAGCTAGTCGCTCATGAATTTTTCCATCTCTGGAATGTCAAACGCATTCGTCCTGCTGCTCTAGAAAAATTCGATTATGAGCGCGAAAACTATACCCCTTCCCTCTGGTTTAGTGAGGGTACAACTAGCTATTACGATCTCCTGATTCCGCGATGGGCAGGAATTTATGATGAGCAAGAATTCTTAGCCGAACTGAGCAAAGAAATTACGCGGTTTATGACAACACCAGGTAGACTGGTTCAGCCACTCAGTGAGTCTAGTTTTGATGCCTGGATCAAGTTATATCGCCCTGATGCTAATAGTTCTAATTCCCAAATGTCCTACTATCTCAAGGGCGAAATGGTGACGTTATTACTAGACTTACTCATCCGCGATCGAACTCAAGGAAATAAATCTTTTGATAATGTACTGGTAGCAATGTGGGAACAGTTTGGCAAAGCTGAAATTGGCTTTACTGAAACTCAACTTCAGCAGATAATAGAATCAATTGCTAACGAAGATTTAACTGATTTTTACGATCGATATATTCATGGAGTTGAAGAATTACCGTTCAATGATTACTTAGCCGCTGTCGGCGTTGAACTAAAGTCTATAAACACTAATAATGTCCCCGCTCTAGGTATGATCGTCAAAAGCGAATATGGGAAAGAGATGATTAAATCAGTTGCTAGCAATTCTCCCGCGCAATTGGCTGGAGTGGATCCTGGCGATGAGCTGCTTGCCGTTGATGGATTCAAGATCGGTGCTGACAAACTAATCGATCGACTTAAATCATACCAGGTTGGAGCTAAAATAGAACTGACAATCTTTCATGGCGATCGATTAGCAACAGTACCAGTAATATTAGCCCCATCACAACCCGATCGATACCAACTGGAGCGAATAGAACATCCAACCGATCTTCAGCAGCAATTATTCAAAGCTTGGGTGAATTTATGATTCGAGTTAAGTGTGTTGGGTTTCATTCTTCAACCTAACCTACAAATCTATCAACTATCAACTATCAACTATCAACTAACTTACATGTCTAGTGAAAAAACGAGTTGGCGATGGCAGTTGGAGCAACTTCAACAGCAATTAGGTGAATGGATTGAGATGAAATTGAGATCGAACGATCCAGATTTGCGGCTCGATATCTTTCCCCCGTGGCTAGGTGCGTTATTAGTGCGACTTACTTGGCTTGTGTTAGCTGGATTAGTTACTTGGTTTGGCTATCGGGTTATTTATCCTTATCTCCAGAAGTGGTTAGAGCAGAATAAACAGTCCAAATTATCGCTAGATCTAGTTTCAGTTCCGGCATATACAGTGGTAGAATTGCTGAGTAAGTCTCAACAATTTCAACGAGATGGCAACTATACTCAAGCGAGTCGATGGTTGTACCTTGCCATGTTGCAGCAGTTGAATGATGCAAATCTGATCCCACATCAATTTAGTCGGACAGATCGAGAGTACCTTCAGTTATTACGTGCTGTTCCAATTATTGATGTTGGTGAAATATTAGTATCAATCCACGAACAACTGCACTTCGGTAACAAGCAAATTGAGATTGCCGATTTTGACAAGTGCCAACAAGCTTATCAACAAATTGAACGTCAGTTGGCGGTAAGTAATGGAACTAGCGACTAGTAGATCGAGATTCTCCACGGAGAGGCTATTGCAGGGCAAACGCTCCGCTACCGCCAACGGATTGACAGATACTTAGTTATTTATGACAGATTTTAAGAAGTTATTAAAGCAGTATTGGCAATTGGGGCTACTGGCAATAGTTGCAATCGTTTTAGTAACTGTGATTAGTGCAATAGGTGGTGATGCTCGGCTAGCTGGATCGAGCTATAGTATTGCTCCAAATGGTTATAATCACTGGTATCAGATGACGATCGATCGAGGCGTAAAAATTCAACGTTGGCAAAAATCATTCCCGAAGCTTGCCCAATCATCTGAGTACGATCGAGGTACCACACTACTCCAAATTCAGCCACAATTAGTAGAACTAGATATCACAAATGAACAGCAAGAATGGGTGAATAAAGGAAATACTTTGGTGATTTTAGGCGTAAATGCACCAGCAAGAGAGACGACATTCCAGCAAGATCTAGAAAGTCCTCAAGGAAAGATTAGAATTGAAACTACTCGAAGATTTGGAGCTAGGATCGATGGTAATAAAGTCCTAAAAGACGCGGACAAAGTGGTAATTCTCAAAGATCGATCGGGTAGTGTGATTACCGAATTTAAGTTAGCCAAGGGTAGAATTATTATTGTCACAACACCTCACTTAGCTGCCAATGCCTATCAGGATTTCCAGCCCAATAATGATTTGTTAACTGAACTTGTGACTAAAGATCGCCAACAAGTATTAGTAGATGAATACATTCACGGATATACCGATCGTCAGCCAATCATCGATCCAGTCACAGGTAAAGTTAAAACAGATAGTGAAACTAGTGATAATAATGATACTTTAAGCTATTTGGCATCCACGCCGCTAATTGTTGTCTTTGTCAATCTTTTATTGGGCATACTAGTATTATCATGGCAACAAAATCGCCGATTTGGTAAAGTCGTGATTCCCAAACTACCAGAAATTGATAATAGCGAAGCCTATATTCAAGCCTTAGGCGGAGTCCTCTACCAAGCTAATAGCAGTGAGTTTGTGCTCCAAAATATTGGCAAAGCCGAACAGTTGTCCTGGCAACAGAAACTAGGTTTAGGCAAAGAACGATTGGTAGAACCACAAACATTAATTACTGCATGGGAAAATCAAATCCAATTGCCCACAGACGATCTCCGCTTTGTATTACAATTAACGGCGCAAGCCCGTCGCACCAGTCCGGCTGACTTGACAACCTGGCTGACGAAAATTCGGGAGATCGATCGACAATTGGGAGTTAGACTTTAGGTTTTAGGCTTTGGACTTTAGCACTAATACTCAATAGCTAAAATAATCCTATCTACCTATCTAATTCCTAACTCCTAACCCCTAAAGCCTAACCCCCAACCCCTAATTAAATGACTGAAACTCACGCAATTTTCCAACGACTCGGTAGCGCGCTACAAGAAGTTGTCTTCGGACAAGAACAGACAACCAATCAGCTCTTAATTGCCCTATTAACTGGCGGACACGTCATTTTAGAAGGCGTACCTGGAACCGGAAAAACGATGATGGTGAAGGTACTATCACAACTAATTCAGGCTGACTTCAAGCGGATTCAACTGACTCCAGATATCTTGCCAGCAGATATTTTGGGTACGAATATCTTCGATCTCAAAAATCAAGAATTCATTCTCAAAAAGGGGCCAGTTTTTACGCAAATCCTCCTCGCTGATGAGATCAATCGGACTCCGCCGAAAACTCAATCAGCTCTGCTAGAAGCAATGGCTGAAGGACAAGTCACCCTAGATGGTGAGACGATGCTGCTATCAGATCTATTTTGGACGATCGCCACCCAAAATTCGCTAGAATTTGAGGGGACGTATCCATTGCCGGAAGCTCAACTCGATCGATTCTTGTTCAAACTGATCGTAGATTATCCAGCCGCCGCCGCAGAGCGAGAGCTGCTATCAACGGCGCGGATGACTCAGCCAGGGGCGAGAAACGATGCCAAGAAATTGCAACCAGTCGCAACAGTCGCCGACTGTCTGGCTGCCCGCAGATCGGTGCAGCAGGTAAGTGTTAACGACAATGCCATCGATTATCTTCTCGCTCTCGTCCAACAGACCCGCAATCACCCAGATCTCAGTCTGGGAGCCTCACCCAGAGCGGCAATTGCCTGGTTACATGCCAGTAAATCCGCCGCATGGCTCGATCGTCGTCAGGCAGTTATTCCCGATGACTTCAAACAAGTTGCGATCCCATTATTGCGCCACCGTCTCGTCTTGCGCCCAGAAGCTCAATTAGATGGGCTAGAAATAGATAAAGTAATTGCTGGCGCGATCGATCGAGTCCCCGTTCCTCGCTAAAATTCAGGCTTTGGGCTTTGGGCTTGAGGCTTTAGTAAAAATTTAAAACTGCTTGACTAATTTATCATTCGATCCACAAACATTACCAGCACTAATTGAGCAAGGTTATATTACTAGCCAAGTTCATCCCAGTTTACCGCTGACGATTTATAACTATACTGCCAAGGCTCAATTCGATCGATATTGGGTGGAGGCAACTTTAGCCTGTCGCGGTTTGGTATTCGACAACTATTATCAGATCGTAGCGCGGCCATTACCCAAATTTTTCAACCTGAGTGAATATCAGGGCACGCTGCCAGACGGAGTGCCAAATATCTACGAGAAGCTAGATGGATCGCTAATTATTTTGTTTCACTACCAAGGGCAGTGGGAAGTAGCTTCACGGGGTAGTTTTGCTTCCGATCAGGCAAAAATGGCGCGGGTATTATTAGCTAATTATCAACCTGATGTCGAGCAGCTCGATCGAGCGCACACCTATTTGTTTGAGATTATTTATCCTAGCAATCGGATTGTCGTGGATTATGGTGCCGCCCAGCGATTGGTGCTGCTTGCCGCTGTAAATACTCAGACAGGGGTAGAGTTAGAGCATACTAGTAGTAATTGGATCGATCGAGCTGAGACTTATCCAGCCACCACTCTACCTGAATGGCTGAAATCGATCGACGAAACCGAGTCCGAACTTAATAACCACGAGGGATTTATTCTCAAATGGCCGAATGGTTTCCGGCTTAAGTATAAACTCGCTGACTATGTGCGGTTGCACCGGATCATCACCAGAGTTCAAGCAAAAGATATCTGGGAATGCCTGAGTGAACATCAAAATCTGACTCAGTTTCTCGATTCTGTCCCTGATGAATTTTACAATTGGGTTAAGGATACTAAATTAGATCTCGAAACTAAGTATCAAGAGATTGAAGCCGAATGTCAGCGAGTATTTAAAGATTTAGGCAATCGCCGAGAAACAGCAATGTATTTTCAAACCCAAAAATATCCTGGCGTTCTATTTCTGATGCTGGACAGAAGAGACTACGAGCAAGTGATCTGGAAGCTAATCAAACCTGGCTACCAGCGTCCATTTCGATCGGACAATGATGTGTAAATAATGATTTAGTGAGGTTTGAAGGTCGATCGAGCAGAAATGTAAAATAAATGGTTATCCAACAGCTTCAAATGAGCACCGAAATACTACCTTTAGATCGGCTCTCAATCGATCTACTTATTCTCGAAATAGTCAACCGTTTGGTTAAAGAATTTAATCCAGAAAATATCTTTCTATTTGGCTCTCATGCTTGGGGTACGCCCAATAGCGACAGTGATTTAGATTTACTAGTAATTGTGCCCAATAGCGATATTTCAGCTACGAAAAGATCTTCCATCGCCTATCGTTGCCTCAGAGATATTCAATACCCATTAGATATCCTAGTCAAAACCCGTAAAGAAATTGAAAAATTCTCACAAGTGTCATTTTCTCTAGAACATCAGATACTATTGAGAGGAAAATGCTTATATGGACACTAAAACCGAACTCGTCAAAAATTGGATGGTTAAGGGGCAACACGATTTATTAGCTGCTTGCAAACTTAGTAGTGATTCAGAAATTTACTCAGATATTGCCATCTATCACTGTCATCAATCAGCAGAAAAAGCACTCAAAGGATTCCTGATTTTACACGATCGGCCTTTCCCCAGAACTCACGATCTTCGTCTTCTGCTTCAATTAGCAATTAATATCGATCGCAACTTTCAACATTATCAAGAAGCATCAGAAATACTAACGCCCTATGCTACAGAATTCCGTTATCCCAGCAATGTAATGCAACCTGCACCGGAAGAACTGAAAGAAGCAATCGAAAAAGCTGAAGAAGTTTTTAACTTCATTACGTCGTTGTTGCCAGATGAAATTAGAAGCTTCTTATTAATTTAGTCGTTTCAATTCGATCTCTGAAAAAGATTGGATCTCGATTTAATCCACATAGAGACATAAAAAAGAGAAGAGGAAATTATGCCTCTTCTCTTAAAATTAATTTATGGGTTCGTTATCCTGTCAGGATAACGAACCCCAAACCAATCTATGGTTTGTGAACGATGAAGCTCAATACTTGGCACTGTTTGATGTTGTCAAAACCAACAACACGGATGAAACAATGACCATACTCACTCCGACAAGCGCGAACTTCGTTCAGAATTTCGGTAGTAGTAGTCGCGTTGAATAAAGGCAACTTCCAGAGTGTCCAGTAGTGTTGAGTAGGCTCAGATTCCTTGCTGAACTCAACACCAGGAATATACCCTTGGTCGAGCATATACTGAAGCTGCTTGGTGATTTGAGCATCGCTCAAAGGAGGCAAGTAGGAGAAGGTTTCGTAACGACGTTCAAAAGGTAAGGTCTGCATTTAGTCTGGCTCTACAGTTAAATATAGTTGAGATTGAGGGTGCGTCTGTGTTTGCTACTCAGACGATGATTCAAAATTGGAGGGTGGCTCGGTAATGGATAGTTGCGATAGCTTCTCTAGCTGCTGCTTGCGATGCTGGCTGTTCTTGAGTTTAATCTCATGAAACACCATTTCTGGTAAATCTTCCATGATGTCTTCGATTAGATGCTCCCTCACCGTCATAATGCGGAAGGCTAACTCCTGATTTTCCGTCAGGAGCGCGAGTAAATAAACTTCACCATCTTGGAGGATCGATCGACCAGAGAAACTGCGTAACCACAGTGCCAAAGGCGGATTTGTTCCAGTCAACTGCTCCAGAACGATCTGCACCGCTTGATAAGTCAAGTAGCTAGAAATTACTTTCGTAGTAGCCTTGGCAACTTTTTTGCTATCCATTACCGTAAGTGAAGAGAATAGCTGTAGTGATTAGAAATCGATATTTACAACCAATTCGCTATCGACTATCAACTATCCACTATCAACTATTAGAGAGTATCCATCGCTTCAAATTCAAACTTGATTTCTTTCCAGAGTTCAAGTGCAACAGCAAGTTCAGGAGACCATTTACCAGCTTCACGGAGGATGTCGCCACCTTCACGCATGAGGTTACGACCTTCGTTCCGAGCTTGAATACAAGCTTCAAGTGCGACGCGGTTAGCGGTTGCACCAGGAGCGTTACCCCAAGGGTGTCCAGCAGTACCACCACCAAATTGGAGGCAGGAGTCATCGCCGAAGATTTCGACCAGTGCAGGCATGTGCCAAACGTGGATACCACCAGAAGCAACTGGGAATACACCAGGCATGGAAGCCCAATCTTGGGTGAAGAAAATACCGCGTGAGCGATCTTCTTCGATGTAGTTTTCACGCATCAGGTCTACAAAACCCATAGTGATGCCTTTTTCGCCTTCAAGCTTACCTACAACGGTACCGGAGTGAAGGTGATCTCCACCGGACATCCGCAAGCATTTAGCTAGAACACGGAAGTGAATCCCGTGATTTTTTTGACGATCGATTACTGCGTGCATTGCGCGGTGAATGTGCAGTAGGATCCCGTTAGCTTGACACCACTTCGACAAGGAAGTGTTGGCGGTGAAACCACCAGTCAAGAAATCGTGCATGATGATTGGCGTGCCAATTTCTTTGGCAAACATCGCCCGCTCCATCATTTGCTCGTTGGTAGGCGCGGTTACGTTGAGATAGTGACCTTTGATTTCGCCAGTTTCCGCTTGAGCTTTTTCGATTGCTTCTTGAACGAACAAGAACCGATCTCTCCACCGCATAAATGGTTGGGAGTTGATGTTCTCATCATCTTTGGTCAAATCTAGACCACCACGGAGAACTTCATAAACCGCCCGACCGTAGTTTTTAGCAGATAGACCGAGTTTAGGTTTGATCGTACAACCCAAGAGCGGACGACCATATTTGTTTAATTTATCGCGCTCAACGGTAATTCCGTGAGGCGGACCTTGGAAGGTCTTGAGATAAGCAACAGGAACACGTAAGTCTTCTAGACGCAGTGCGCGGAGGGCTTTGAAACCAAATACGTTACCTACTAATGAGGTAAGCATGTTGGTAACGGAACCTTCTTCAAATAAATCTAAAGGATAGGCAATAAAGCAAAAATATTGATTGTCTTCACCTTGTACTGGTTCGATGTGGTAACAACGACCTTTGTACCGATCGAGATCGGTGAGCAAATCAGTCCAAACAGTTGTCCAGGTACCAGTGGAGGACTCAGCGGCTACAGCAGCAGCAGCTTCTTCTGCGGGTACTCCAGGCTGAGGAGTCATCCGAAAAGCTGCGAGTAAGTCTGTATCCTTTGGTGTGTAGTCTGGTGTGTAATAAGTCAGACGATAGTCTTGTACACCAGCCTTGTACCCAGTTTTTGCCTGAGTTTGAGTTTGCGCGTAAGCCATAAATTTCCTAACCTTCAGGAACCAGTTGATGTTTCTTGTTAAAACTAACTATATCAGTAAGTGTATGAGTTTTGGTTCGGATCTTTTGACGATCGTCATAAGAGTATTTAATATATCCACCATCTACGGGGATCTATACACCTGAGAGGGTTTTGTAAAGATTTTATAACGAAAAAAGATGTTGCTCGATCGAGGTGTGAAACATCAAAAACTCAGGTAGGGGCAATTCATGAATTGCCCCTACCTGAGTTTTTGATGTTTC
>JANXVE010000139.1 GCA_025351825.1 Chamaesiphon sp. 341R_metabat_111
ATTCCGCCAAAATGTCCGATGTAAAATCCTGCTCCAATTCTGTCAACGCGAGGGATTTCAATTCCCCACATAACTTTGAGAATTCCATTCAGAAGGAAGTAAACTGGATCGGTAAATAATCTTACTAATTTGGGCTGTGACATAGACCACTGACCGAAACGCAATACGACCATCACCTGAACACCAGCAGACCGCATACAGTTGATGATTCTTAGTGTATTTCCTCCTTCCATTAGTTGATATGTTCGATCGATATCTAGTCTAATAATTCTGAGAATTTCGTACATGTATCTATTTTTTAGCTTACTTGTTCAGTGCAGCTATTGCCATTAGCATCGAGTTGAGGAATGGGGAAGGGCTAGGGCGATGCACTGAGCGATAGCCGAAGTGTGGGGGATCGGATCTACGACTACGATCTATCCTAATTAAAGCTAATCGCTCCCGAATAAATCAACCCACGCTGAACATCCAGCGTAATTACTGTGCCCTCAGGAATGCTGCCAGTGGCATCCTTGACACCAACAATGACGGGAATATCCAATCGTAAGCCTAACACGGCTGCATGACAGGTTAGACCCTCATCTTCGACGACGATCGCACTGGCATTGCGGATTGTATCTAGATATTCAGCATTTGTGGTGGTGGCAATCAAGATATCGCCCTTTTTAAAATTAGCCAGATCTTTGGGTGTGCGGGCGATGTGGGCAGATCCTGTCACCAATTCTGTACCGCTGCCGATGCCGATTCCTTTGCCCAGAATTGCGGTAACTACTTCGACTTTGACGAGATCTGTCGAGCCAGCTACACCTTGAGTACCGGAAGTAATCACGACTAAATCACCTTCATGGAGGAGATTACTAGTTCGCGCCATGTTGATTGCAGCTTGGAAATTGTCGTTAACGTTGGGTAAATCGAGCAGGAGCATCGGTTGAACGCCCCAGACTAGCTGGAGTCTGCGGGCGACATCTACATGAGGTGTGACGGCGAGAATCGGCTTGGATGGACGGAATTTGGAAACGCTGCGGGCGGTGGCTCCAGTTTTGGTGAAGGGAATGATGGCAGCGGCTCCGAGCTGTTCGGCAATATTTCCGACTGCTTCACTGATAGCATTGGGGATCGATCTTTTTTTGTCTTCCCAGCGGCGGGACAGCTCTCCTTTCTCAGTTTCGATCGCAATTCTGGCCATTGTTTCGACAGCTTCGATCGGATAAATCCCTACAGCAGTCTCATTTGAGAGCATGACTGCATCGGTACCATCCAAAATAGCATTAGCAACATCTGAAATTTCGGCGCGAGTCCCACGGGGATTGTTCACCATGCTGTCCAGCATTTGGGTAGCCGTAATGATCGGAATCCCCATCCGGTTGGCTGTCGCGATTAGCTGCTTCTGGATTCTGGGGACTTGTTCTGCTGGCATTTCTACGCCCAAGTCACCCCGTGCTACCATCACACCATCGCAGAGGGCGAGGATTTCTTCCATTTGCTCGATCGCTTCGTGCTTCTCGATCTTAGCGATTACAGGGACTTCTTTCCCTGCATTGGCGATCAATTCTTTGATTTCGATGATGTCAGCAGGGTTGCGAACGAAGCTCAACGCAACCCAATCCACACCTTGATCCAGCCCAAACATCAGATCTACCCGATCTTTATCAGTGAGAGCTTTGATTGACAGGTAGACTCCAGGGAAATTAACACCTTTATTATTTGATAGCGTTCCACCGACAACTACCTTACAATGTAGCTCATTAGTCTGCTGGTCTACTCCAGTCACCACCATCTCGACTTTACCATCGTCGAGCATGATCGTCGAACCTACTGGCACCTCGTCTGCGAGAGTTTCATAGGTAACGGAACTAATTGTCTGAGTACCTGGAATGATTTTACTGGTTAGCGTGAATGGATCGCCGTTTTTGAGCACGATCGAGCCATCAGCAAATTTACCCAGCCGAATCTTCGGCCCCTGTAGATCCTGTAAGATGCCGACGGGTTGATTTAGCTCAAACGATATTTGTCGAATCAGACGGATATTGGCCAGATGGTCATCGTGAGTACCGTGGGAAAAATTGAGCCGGAGCGTAGTTGCTCCGGCTTGAATCAATTGTTTCAGTACTTCAGGACTACTAGTTGCAGGGCCGATGGTAGCGACAATCTTAGTTCGACGGAGGGAATCTCGCAATTGCATGAAGTTACAGTCAAAGGTGCAAAGGATCGGACAAGGGGTGAAAATTTTGGCAAAGCTTGAGTCTACAGCACGGCGAACGCGGCCAACGTCATCAGCGGCTCGAAACGATCGGGACTAGTCCCCAGATATCACACAGATGGTATCACAGAACTGTTGTCAGTTACGCTCAAATCTGGTAAATATTCTAGGAGAGGGAAGAGCGGAAAGCCATTTTTCAAATTAGTATGGCTGGATGTCAGTTTTCGATCGATCTTCGGGATAGATAAATAGAGGAAGTCGTCGATGTTCGATCGACTCGCAATTTTTATAGTTGATAATTGCCATGATTTTTGGTCAAACGCCTCATTACCCGCCATTAGTATTGATCGTTGATGATGATGAAGTCGTGCGCCAAATCCTCTGCCACAGGGTGCAAGAGGATGGCTATCAGGTGCGAACCGCCCGAAATGGGGAAGAAGCGATCGTTATTTATCAGGAAATCCAGCCAGACTTGGTACTGATGGATGCGGTGATGCCTGGGATGGACGGATTTGAGTGTTGCGAGCGGCTTCGACAACTACCTGGCGGCGAACTGACACCAGTACTGATGATCACCGGACTCGATGATAGTGAATCACTCGATCGGGCTTATCAAGTTGGTGCTGCTGACTATATCACCAAACCGATTCACTGGGCGGTATTACGTCAGCGAGTCAAGCGAACGCTCGATCAATCTCATCTACATCGTCAGCTAGAAGCTTCAAACTTAGCTCTGCGCCAAAAATCCGCAGAACTCCAGCAGCAAAATCACCTGCTCGAACAATCGCGCAAAGCCTCTGAATCAGCTAATAAAGCCAAGAGTGCCTTTCTAGCTGCAATGAGTCATGAGATTCGCACGCCAATGAATGGGGTGATTGGGATGACTGGATTGCTGCTAGATACCGAACTTACCGCCCAACAGCACGATTTTGTCAGTACTATTCGCCATAGTGGCGATGCGCTGCTCACGCTGATTAATGACATTCTGGACTTCTCCAAAATTGAATCAGGCAAATTAGAGCTAGATTATCAACCCTTTGATATCCGCGATTGCATCGAAGAAACCCTCGATCTGCTCGCACCTAAAGCTGCTGAAAAAAATCTAGAGCTGGCTTACTTAATCTACAGAAATACACCAAACTTACTTTATGGCGATGCCACTCGCATTCGCCAAATTTTAGTCAACCTGATTGGCAATGGTTTAAAGTTTACCAACTCAGGCGAAGTAATTGTTGGCGTAACAGCGCGGAAGGTTAATTTTGTCGATGAAGATCTAATTCTCACAGCAGAAGAACCTAGCTATGAAGTCAGATTTGTAGTCAAAGACACAGGAATTGGAATTCCTCAAGATAAAATCGATCGATTATTCAGAGCATTTAGTCAAGTTGATTCTTCTACCACTCGAAATTATGGCGGTACGGGTTTAGGACTGATTATCAGTAGAAGACTAACTGAATTGATGAATGGGAGAATGTGGGTCGAGAGTAACGGTGAAGGTGGATCGAATTTTTTCTTTACGATCGTGGTCAAAGCCGCTCCAGCATCATCTAAATTTACTCCAAAAGACCAGATTCAACTCACAGAATTACAAGGAAAAAGATTGTTAATCGTGGAGGATAATGCCACTCATCGCAAGATCCTCACACTTCAAGCACAATCATGGGGAATGCTCCCCCATCCGACTGAATCTGGTGCAGAAGCTCTTAAATTGCTTAATTTGCGTGGACACTTCGATCTAGCAATCCTAGATATGTACATGCCCGAAATGGATGGATTGGAACTTGCCCAAAAAATTAGAAAATTCCCTGAATATCAGCAGTTGCCATTAGTAATGCTGAGTTCTCTAAGTATCAGCCGATCTGAAATTGAAGCATCGCAAGTTGATTTTGCAGCTACACTCAATAAGCCGATCAAGCAGTTCCAGCTTCAAGAGGTACTTACACACATACTAGGAGACAACTTCGATCGATCCTTGGCAAGTGCAAAAGTAAAATCCTTAAACCAAAAATTTGACAAGGCTACATTTCCATTACGAATTTTATTAGCAGAAGATAATTTAGTCAACCAGAAAGTCGCCATTCACATGTTAAAGCGCATTGGCTATCAGGCTGATATTGTGATGAATGGTTTAGAAGTAATCGAACGCTTAAAACACCATGATTATGATGTGATCTTAATGGATCTACAGATGCCAAAAATGGATGGCATTGAAGCTACCCGCCGAATTATTTCCGACTTCCCTGGACATCGGTGTCCGACAATTATTGCGATGACAGCAAATGCGCTCGAAGGTGATAAACAAGAATGCCTAGATGCAGGGATGCATGACTATGTAACCAAGCCTGTTAAAATCGAACAGTTGGCATATGCTCTTAGTCAGTGCCAACCATTGTTATTAGTTTAGGTGTAGGTTGGGTTGAAGAATGAAACCCAACATTTCTAAAATCTATGTCATTTTCATATAATTATATAATTCAATTTCGAGATACAGATGCGGCGGGAGTTGTGTATTTTGCAAACATCATTTCGATCTGTCATGTTGCCTATGAAGCTTCTCTGATTGCAGCAGGTATCGATCTCAAATTATTTGTAAATAATCCCGAATTTGCCGTCCCCATTACCCATGCATCGGCTGACTTTTTTAAACCACTGTATTGTGGCGATCGAATCACCATTGAATTAACGCCTAGATCGATCGATAGTTGTCGGTTTGAGATCGCCTATAAATTGAGCACGGCGACTGCAATAACTAAACATGTAGTCATCGATTCCAACACTAGAAAACACCAAGTACTACCTGTAATCTTGACTAAATGGCTAGAACAATGGAGTTGAATTATTTATCTAGAAATTATGCCATGACAATACGAGTTTGAGCTTGGACATCAGGTTTGGAATTAGCAACAACATGAATTTCTACATTACTCCCTAGTATGTTGAGAAACCGAAATAGAATTTCAATTGAGAAATCAGATAATTTGCCACGAAGTAGTGCAGAGAGTTTAGATCGATCTATCTCTAAAAGCTTTGATGCTTCAGTTTCAGTTAATTGACGTGCTGATATAATTTCACTAATTCGATGAGTCAGTTCTGCCTTAACTAAGAGTTCATCAGGATTCGGAAGTCCTAAGTCAGCAAAAACGTTTCCACTGCTAGGGTATACTTCTATTTTTTCAGCCATTTTATTCATTCTCCTGTTTCTGTTTTAAATATGCTTCGTAATGTTCTTTAGCTCGTTTAAGTCGTGCTTCAATTAAATCTATGTCTTGCTTAGGTGTCGCGATACCATGCTTAGATTTTTTCTGAAAAGAGTGAAGAACATAAACTATCCCTTCAAACTTAACGGTATAGACTGCTCTGTAAGTATCTCCATCAAAGTTTTCAACAATTTCAAGAATACCAGCACCCTTAAATCCTTTAAGTGGTTTAGCATCAATATGCTTTTTGCCCAATTGAGCACGATATAATACAAATCCCATCATTTGCTGGACATCTTCAGGAAACTCTTGTAAGTCACTGCGAGAACTACCGATCCACTCAACAGGTTTTAACAGAGAATCCATGCTATTAAAATTATGGCACTACGATCATTTTAACTCAAGTCGATTACTTTCAGAATAAATAGTGCGTAGATCATCTGATATATGCAGCTATTCCCGCTGATTTTGGTTTAGTTGAACAACCACCACTAAGCTAATCGCTGTTTCACCTCAGCAGCTAAATTGTCGATCGACACCACCACCTGTTCACCACTAGTCATATTCTTCAAGATACACTGCTTATTTGCTGCTTCCTCCTCACCAATCACTACACAGAAAATTATTCCTTGTTTATCGGCGAGAGCAAATTGTTTTTTGAGGGAACGTTTATCAAAAGCAGTAGCAACTTTGATTCCAGTTTGGCGCAGTTGTTGAGAAACTTGTAGATAGATCGGCATCAAATCCTCTTGCAGATTTAAGACCATTACTTGGGTTGGTGTGGGTGCTAATGGTTGTAAGATATTGGCTTTGAGTAAGCGATAAATCAGGCGAGTTAGACCGATCGATATGCCTACTCCTGGCATACTTTCACCGATG
Organism: Chamaesiphon sp. 341R_metabat_111; assembly: GCA_025351825.1. Taxonomy (GTDB): domain Bacteria; phylum Cyanobacteriota; class Cyanobacteriia; order Cyanobacteriales; family Chamaesiphonaceae; genus Chamaesiphon. The sequence goes on from JANXVE010000139.1 coordinate 6,277, forward strand.
AATGTACCGACTAATTCTTCATATCTGCCGCCAGAACAGATACTGCCAAGGGCTTCATGTCCGATTAGGGTAGTTTCATAAACTGTACCCGTATAGTAGTCTAGTCCCCGCGCGATCGATAGATCGATGCAGTACTGACTTTCAGGTACACCGAGATTTCGGACACCGTTAATTACTGTAGCTAGTTCTGCAATGCCTAACTTAAATTGGTCGGCATCGTTTAGCTTTGCGGCGAATTCATTCAGAGCTGTGAGGACTCGATCGACATCACCTTTGATACTGATAAAATCGATCGTCTGTTGAGCTTGCTCTGGCGATAATTCTTGTGTTGCTAGAGCAGCTAATACCTTGGCTACTCCCACTTTTTCGAGGGTATCGATAATATTAATACAGGTTTTGATTCGATCGGGTGATACGCCCAATGAACTAAAGAAACCCGTTAATACCTTGCGATTATTGATGCGAATGAGAAACTCACCAACATTAATCTGACTAAAAATCTCCGCGATAATCGCTGGCATTTGAGCATCATAAAGCAGGCTCAATTCCTTCCGCCCCACCACATCGATATCACACTGGCGAAACTGCCGATATCGCCCATCCTTCGCTCGTTCGCCGCGAAATACCAGATCCATCTGATACCTAGCAAATGGGAAATTCAAATCATTGAGGTGACGGGCAATATATGCCGCTAACGGCACAGTTTGGTCAAACTTCAATGCCCGTGCTTCCGTGCCCGTATCTCCCTTACCTGCCTCATCCCGCTCCGCTTGGCGATTAGGCGGCAGCATTGGCTGTAAACCGTAAATTATATTATCGCCCTGATTTCCCTTCGCCTGAAGGACTTCTAGCCGCTCCACAGCAGGAGTTTCGATCGGCGTAAAGCCATAGCTCTCATACACCCGCCGAATCGTATCCATCAGGTGTTGCTCTAGTCGCTTTTCACCAGGTAGAAATTCAGGAAAACCGCTGGGGGTGGAGAAGTTGATTTTTTCCATGAGAGAGGGTGTGGGGAGTGTGGGAGGTGTGGGAGGTGTGGGAGGTATGGGAGGTATGGGAGGTGTGGAGGGTGTGGAAGGTTTAGGAGGTTTAGACAACAATCCACTATTCACTATTCACTAAGTCACTAAACCACTAACCACTGATGATAAAGTGTACAAAGAGATTAGCAATAAAGTCGAAAAGGAATTTAGAGTCGGTGAAAATTTTAGTAGTTGGTAATGGTGGTCGCGAACATGCGATCGTCTGGACTTTGTTGCAATCTCCTCAAGTTACCCAAGTCCTGTGTGTGCCTGGTAATGGTGGTACCGCGACGATGGAACGCTGTCAGAATCTTTCATTTCGGGTTGATGATTTTGCTGGAATCGCTCGATTTGCGGAAGTAAATGGAGTTTCACTGGTAGTAGTTGGGCCAGAGTTGCCGCTGTCATTAGGAATTGTTGATTACTTACAAAACCGAAATATTCCCGTATTTGGGCCAACTCGTGCAGGTGCTCAGATCGAGTCTAGCAAAACCTGGGCCAAAGCGATCATGGAGGAGGCTGGAGTCCCGACTCCAAAATCGGCAACTTTTACCGATCTCACCACTGCACGGGCGTATATCGAGCAGCAAGGAGCACCGATTGTGGTGAAGGCTGATGGCTTGGCTAGCGGTAAAGGTGTGATTGTTGCCGAAACATTATTAGATGCACTCACTGCTGTCGAGTTATTATTCGCTCAAAATTATGAGAAGTTACTGATCGAAGAATTTCTAGTTGGGCAAGAATTGTCGGTGCTTGCTATCACTGACGGTAAGACTATTCGATCTCTATTACCAGCTCAAGATCACAAGCGGATTGGCGATGGCGATACAGGCGCGAACACAGGCGGGATGGGTGCCTATGCTCCAGCTCCCCTGGGAACTCCCGCGCTGATGACTAGAATCCAGAATGAGGTGCTAGAGCCAACTCTCGTCAAGCTCAAACAAAAGGGAATCGACTATCGCGGTGTACTGTATGCAGGCTTGATGATCTCCCCGACTGGCGATCTCAAAGTCTTAGAATTCAACTGTCGATTTGGCGATCCCGAAACGCAAGCAATCTTGCCATTGCTGGCAACTCCGCTGGTGGAATTGCTGATGGCTTGCACCGAACAAAGACTGGCGGCTTTACCACCGATCGAATGGAAATCTGCGGTATCAACTTGTGTTACCATTGCCGCTCAAGGCTATCCTGCCAACTATGAGCGTGGTAAGGTCATCGCTGGACTCGACGCAGCGAATACAGAAGGAACGACTGTATTTCATGCCGGAACCCAACTTACTCAAAATCGCGTCGTTACCGATGGTGGGCGGGTATTGGGCGTAACCAGCACAGCACCAGATTTTGCCACCGCAATCGAAAGAGCCTATCAAGGAGTAAGATTAATCACCTTTGAAGGGATGTATTATCGGCAGGATATTGGGCAAAAAGCTTTGTAGATTAGGCTTTAGACTTTAGGCTTTGGGCTTTAGGTTTACAGACATAAAAATCAGATAATCATCTACTAATTCCTAGTTCTCAATCCCTAAAGCCTAGCAACCAAAGCCTAAAGCCTAATCTATGAATCGTCGATCCTTTCTCACCACCCTTACCAGCCTAGCTCTGGGAAGTGGTTTAACTAGTTGCCAAGATGGCAGCCAACAAGTCTTGAGATTGTTGGCTCTCAAAGGTTCGATCCCGTCGCAACTATTGGGCGAGTTTAGTAAATTGATTCAACCGACTAGTGCGCGGGTGGAGTTGGTGGCGGAGGGTCAATTCAAAGAAATTATTATTCAACTTCAAGAGTGGCAGAAAACTGGCACGGCAGAGGCAAAGGGGTTTAAAGTTCCACTCGTACCGCCACCTAAATCACCAGAATATATTCCCAATTTGGTAAGTATGGGTGATGCTTGGTTGGCAACAGCAATTGAGAAAAAATTAATCAAACCGATCGATCCCAAAAATCTTACTAATTGGCATAAATTAGAATCTCGCTGGCATCAAGTAGCCCAACGAGATGATAAAGGTATTAGTAATTCTGGTGGTCAAATTTGGGGAGTACCATATCGCTGGGGTACGACAGTAATTCTCTATCGTCGGGACAAATTTGCTGAGAATAATATTCCGATACCGACTGATTGGAAGGATCTGTGGAATCCACAATTAAAACAACGAATCTCACTATTGGATCGATCGCGTGAAGTAATTGGCTTGACTCTAAAAAAGTTGGGGTCTTCTTACAATACTACCGATCTTAGTCAAGCAAAAAACCTCAGGGTAGGGCTGGAGAAGCTGCATCAACAGGCTAAGTCATATAGTTCTGATAATTACCTTCAACCATTAATTATGGGCGATACCTGGGCGGCTGTAGCCTGGTCTTCAGATGTGAGCGAATTGGTTCAGAAGAATTCAAACTTGGGTGCGATTGTCCCCCGTTCTGGCACGGCAATTTTTGCAGATTTGTGGGTGCAGCCAACTGGTCCCACCCAGCAATCACTCGAACGGAGTAACTTAGCTAATCAGTGGATTGATTATTGTTTACAACCAAAAGTTGTCAATCAAATCTCACTCTTGACATCGATCGTATCACCACTACTGACTAGTATGAATCCTAGCGAAATTCTCCCAGATATTCGAGGAAATTTACTAGTTTTACCACCAAAAGATATTCTAAATAAAAGTGAGTTTATTTATCCATTGCCACAGCAAAGCCAAGTTGAATACGATCGACTCTGGCAAGAAATTCGGAAGACATAGCAATCGCCATATCAGTTGGGACACAAACCCGACTTTTTCAAAAAGTCGGGTTTGTAGCTAGCACTAATCCGATCGTCCTAGCTAAGTTAGTTGAGTTTCATTCTCCAACCCAACCTACAGATATATCAACTATCAACTACTTAATAAACTCTGCCCCGCCATTGTTTTGGCTGCTGGAAAGCCGAGAGAAAAATGCGTAAAACTGCAAATGGATCGGCCAATGGCGACAACCAAAAGGATAGTGCCGATAGGGTAAATCGATCGCGATAATAAGAAGGATAAATTGCGAGTAATAGCGCGAATCTAATAGCTACTAAAAATAGATTTAATCCGATCGCTAACTGTAAAGTTAGGAACGAAGATCCAGCACTGAAAAAACTTCCAAGAATTAGAACTAGCGGGATCGGTAGCCCTTGAACTAGCAGCAACAGAGCTAAATCACTCCACAACTGCGATCGAGTTGTTGCATCCTTGAGATCGAGCGAACGCCCCCACTCTCGCCAAGTTTCGGCGATCCCCACATACATCCGCACCCGAATCACCTTTGCCCCATCGAGAAATCCCACCTTAAAACCCTGTTTGGCGGCATTACGGGCGAGAGTGACATCATCACAGAAGGAACTTGCCGCGCTGGTGTAGCCACCTAATTTTTCCAATACCTGACGGCGACAGAGAAAACACTGTCCATTTGCCATGACTCGATCGGGTGGTTGATTTCGCACTCCCGATGAGTCAAACCGATAGAGGAGCGTCATCAGCAGGGCGGGTTGAAGCCACCATTCACCTGGATCGTTGAGGATAAATTGGGGTGATAGTGAGACGAGATCGTAACCTTCCTCGATCGCAGCGGTTATCAAACTAGCAACCAATCCAGGCTGGGGTTCGGTATCGGCATCGACACCCAAAACCCACTCGCTCTCAGCAGAACTAGCCAAGAATCCGTAGTGTAGTGCCCAGGGACGACCCACCCAGCCAGCAGGTAACGGATCGTCAGTGAGGAGTTGAAAGCGGGAATCTAGTTCGGCAGCAGCTTTGACTCGATCGCGTGTGCCATCTTGAGAGTTGCTATCGACAATCAAAATCTCCCGCACTTCAGCCCCTTGCTGACTCAATCCTGCTAGACAAGGTGCAATTCGATCGACCTCATTTAAGCTGGGCACTACCACACTCACCAGCCCCGATTGTGCTGGTGTTGCCGTCTGTGCGGTCAGTGGCGGGCGACGAATCGCCCCTTTGACCAATCGAGACAACAAAATTAAACTGGCCGTCCCCTGGCACATTAAAAGCACCAGTGAAACGACACTCAATATTTGCTCATTCACCAATTGTTTCAACCAATCCTGCGGCTCTGGTGTCCTCAGTTTGAGTTGTTGCCATTTGATAGAGGATCAGTAGTGGCGCAACACCCAGAATCAAGCCCAACAAAACGGGAATATAAATTCCTGCCACCAAACTAGTAATCATTGCAAACGCAAAGTTGCCGAGATAAACTGCCAGCGGTAGACCAAGATCGTTGGTAGGTAAAGTAAGTGGCTTTAATCTCCAAATCAGGGTTGCAACGGTCATAAATACCACCCCAGTGCCAAACCAACCTGCAAAATTTTCATAAGGCATCCCAAAAAATGCGCCTGGTTGTTCCCACACCCAAAATGGCATCGTGGTCTGACTCATGGCTGGATCGAGGACAAAATCCCAGGCAGTCAACAGCAAGGAACCAAACGTAATCGCGCCAACATATTTTAAAGTCTGAGAAATAGCCAGCGTCTCCAACCCCGCCCGAGCGATAATGTAGCCACTAAAACCCAGATAAAACCACGACAGGGGAATCGTAAATGGGACAGTCCCAGCAATTTTGTAGCCCAATCCCGATAAATAGTGATAATGCCCAAACGGGAAACCAGTACTAGTGCCCAACAATTCACTACACAAAGATAATCCGATCGCGGGAATCATAAATCCCAGCGAGTGCCACAGTCCCAGAGTTCTATAGGCATATACAGTCACCGCTGCCGTCCCCAACAGCATGTAGACGACTCCACCACCCGCCATCGACCAGCCAAAAGCGGTTTTACCAAAATCTGGCAAGGCATTGAGCAAGTCAACATTTGGTACTACTACTAATAATCCAGCTAGCCCAAACACCATTGAGACAATGTGTCCGATCGCTAGATTTCGCTCGATACTTATAAGTTTTTCCATTGATTACGGTCTAATTTGAATGTTATCACCGACCCAGATCGAACGTAGTGTAGATGCTGAGATATCTCATGCCACAGTTCAGATTTACTCGTCCGCGCAGCGTCTCCAAGAGAGAATTGCTACTGGCAATCGAGTTCAACTAATAGTTTACAAATATTTGCTATGTAGTGTTATGTGGTAAGTAGTCTATCTAAAACTTATAGTTGATTTTATCTTTGGACTCGATTACTTTTCCAGTTGTGAACCAAGTATCAAGCAGTTCTTCGATCTCGGCATTACTAGGATGATATTTAGTCAGGATTGATTTGATATAGGTATACAGTGTCGATCTTTTCTTTGGTCTACTTTTAGCCGCAACCGCCGACAATTTGGAAAAAGCAACTTCTGACAGAAATTCTTGGGAAAGCATCAGATCTGGCTCTCCAGATAGTAGCTCTAGCCGCTCGATCCGCCGACAGGTAATTCCCAGTTTGGCTAAATGCTGGATCAGGGGGTCAAAACCACGATCGCGCGAGAGAATAATGTAGTTGGACGTAGGCGATCGAATGCTGATTTGACCCAGATAAAAAACGATGTGAAAATCTAGGGCATTTGGCCCCGTCCCTTCCACTCCAATCCATTCCACCGATGCACCCAATTGATGCGCCTCGCGGACTAGCTCAAATGGAATCTTGACTTGAGCACAGCCGACAAAAATAAAGATTTTGAGATTTGGTTGCTGGAGGCTAGATAGCTTTACCTGGGTAACATTTTCATAATCAATGAATAGAATTGTCGCTGGAGCGGGGATTTCGACTAGAGGGGAGTTCATTCACCTATGTTGCCCAAATTTTCTAGTAATAATTCTACCTGTTCGCGCTGTGCTGCTAAAAAAGTATCGCACTGATTCAATCGATCGACTGCGACGGCAAATTGGCTGAATACTTCTGTCAGCTCTAAATTACCACCTTCGATCGCAGCCAAGATCTCCTCGACTCCATCGACGGTTTCTTCATAGTTCCACGTTTTCTTTTTGACCATAATTAATTTCGATTACTGTTACTTTTGCCTGTCCCGTTCCAAGTTGAATTGATAATTCTGCGCCAATGGCTAAATTATGGCTATCTCGAACGATCTCTCCACTATTCTGACGCACCAAAGCATAGCCACGCTGTAAAACTAACTGTGGATCGAGAGCCTGACAGCGTTCTCGCAGGTGTAATTGCGATTGCTGGGCCGATGCCAATTTTGCGGTAATTGCTCGTCTGAGCCGCTGCTGAAGCTGTTTGAGCCGATTTTGTTCGAGGGCCAATTGCCGATCGGGTTTAAGTCGATCGAACCCAACCCTGAGTTGGTTTAATTGGTGTTGTCGATCGATTAATACTCGTTGGATCGTGGCTCGTGCTCGATCGATCCGCTCCAGATGCTCATCTACCAGACTTTCCAAATCGGGAATCACGATCGCAGCAGCGGTAGTTGGAGTCGCTGCGTAGACATCAGCAGCAAGATCCGCCAAGGATTCATCCCGCTCATGTCCAATCCCCGTCACCACTGGAATCGGACAATCAGCAATTGCCCGCACGACAATTTCACTATTAAAACAGCTCAAATCTTCAATCGCACCGCCACCTCTGGCAACAATCAATACTTCAGCTCTACCGTCAATGGTGACTCGATCGATCGCCCGCTCGATCGACTGTGAAGCTGATTCACCCTGAACTGTAGCGGGTGAGAGTAGTATCCGTAGCCCTGGATAACGCGATCGCCACACCCGTTGAATATCGCCCCAAGCCGCTGCTGTCGCTGATGTTACCACCGCAATCGTCCGAGGATGGGCGGGTAATAGTTGCTTGCGATCTCGATCGAATAATCCTTCGGCTGCCAATCTTTGCTTGAGTCGTTGCAACTTGAGAGCCTGCAATCCTTCGCCCAATGGTAAAACCTGTTGCACCTGAAACTGATATTTGCCATGGGGTGCGTAGACAGAAATTCGTCCAAAAGCGAGTACCTGCATTCCTGACTGGGGGTGAACTTCTAGTTCGGGAACTTGGTTCTTCCATACCACTGCGGGGACGCAAGCTCTACCCACTCGATCTTTGAGCGTAAAGTAAATCCCCGACGGGTGATTGCTAGCACTGGATACTTCACCATTCACCCACACCTGCTGAAGTTGGGGCGTTTCGAGTAGAGATTGTTCGATGTAGCTGGTTAATCGATCGATCGAGATTGATTCTAGATCTGGTTCGACTGAATCTAAATCGATTTGCTGCTGGGAGTGACGATCTCTGATGTTGGCAACAAGATTTGTCAGCAGTTCTCTTGCTTCTCGATCTGGTTGCCCTGCTTGCTCCTCAATTTTTTTCATTAATTCCTAAAATATTTGATGTCTAGACACGACACCAACTCGACTTTTTGGAAAAGTCGGGTCGATCGAAATTTTAATCTACCGAACATGTGATTTAGATATTCGATAGTATATTTCACCATTTATATAGATCGTCACGACACTCCAATCGTAACAAAGATGATAAGTTGAATCCAAATATTTATTGACTAGAAATTGACTGAAATCTAATTGGTGGGCAGTGTCCAACCTACAACCACAGCCTGAAGCCTCAAGTCTAAAGCCTTACCAAACATGTCTTTATATAAAGGAATATTTCAATTCTGGCCGACTGAGCCAGTTTCGCAACATCCCCCCAGAGAGTCCGTGCTAACATCCGTCAGTGTAAGCAAAAGTCATTAAGAAGAGAGTATAGCTGTGGTACTACGGGTTGCTGTTGTCGGTTCTGGTCCAGCGGGTTCTTGCGCCGCTGAAGTGTTGGCGAAAGCTGGTATTGAAACTTATTTATTTGAACGCAAATTAGATAACGCCAAGCCTTGTGGTGGTGCGATTCCTCTTTGCATGGTGGCTGAATTTGACTTACCGTCACATATTATCGATCGAGAAGTCCGCCAGATGAAAATGATTTCGCCTTCTAATGTTGAAGTCGATATCGGTCAAACTCTCAAGCCTGGTGAATATATTGGGATGTGCCGCCGCGAAGTCCTCGATGGATTCCTGCGCGATCGAGCTGAGAAACTTGGTGCTAAATTAATCAATGGTACTGTCCATAAGCTAGAAATGCCTGGGCTGAATACTACCGATCCTTATGTGCTCCACTATGCAGATCACTCCAGCGGCAGTATCGAAGGCGAAGCGAAGACACTCAAAGTCGATCTAGTCATCGGTGCTGATGGTGCCAATTCCCGCGTTGCCAAGGCAATGGATGCTGGTGATTACAACTATGCGATCGCCTTCCAAGAGCGAATCAGACTGCCTGAAGACAAAATGGCTTACTACCATAGTCTCGCGGAAATGTATGTCGGCGATGATGTCTCCACTGATTTCTATGCCTGGGTGTTCCCTAAATTTGACCACGTAGCGGTCGGTACAGGGACGATGAAGGTTCACAAAGCCTCAATTAAGCAATTGCAAGCCGGAATCCGCAAACGGGCGGCCAAGAAGCTTGAAGGTGGCACCATCATTAAAGTTGAAGCTCACCCCATCCCCGAGCATCCACGCCCACGGCGGGTAGTTGGACGTTGCGCCCTAGTTGGCGATGCGGCTGGTTATGTTACCAAGTCTTCAGGTGAAGGTATTTACTTTGCGGCGAAATCTGGACGGATGTGTGCCGAGATGATCGTCGAGCGTTCTGAGCAAGGCGCAAAAATTCCCACAGAAGCAGATCTCAAAGCCTATATCAAACAGTGGGACAAGGCTTACGGCTTGACTTATACTGTCTTGGATATTCTCCAACGGGTATTCTATCGTTCCGACGCGACTCGTGAAGCGTTCGTCGAAATGTGTGGCGATTTGGATGTGCAGAAGCTAACCTTTGACAGTTATCTCTACAAAACTGTCACGGTTGCTAACCCACTTACTCAGATGAAGATTACCGCTAAAACGATCGGTAGCCTACTCCGTGGTAATGCTTTAGCTCCCTAATCATTATTGATTTTCAACTCACACTTGAACTTGAAGCAGATACATAATAGTATCTGCTTTTTTGTTGTTCGATCGATATGCTGTTACCGAAGGTAGGCTATGCCAACGCGGTACACCACCTACACAGTTACTATTTATTTAATGTATTGCTATCCCAAAGATCGAGCAATTCTGCCTCACTGGTTTGATTGATGTAGTGGGGATAGACAACCTCGCGGAACAGAGTTTTGGTGTGGGGAAACAGCTTGGACTGGACAACTGGATTGTAGTCTCGATCGAGTGTCTTTCTTCGCATATTTTGACGTTCCGCTTCAGGATATTTGCCGAATTTAATTTGGGGAATCCAAGTAGAGTGAATAGTTAGTCCCAAATTGATATCGGGATGACTCAATCGGTAAATTGGTTTACCTGTAAAGTCGTCGGCGTGGAAAATCCAGATCTCATCTTTGGCGATGGTGTGAGGATTATTGGGTTCGGCATCGGACATGATGACGCAGACAATATAGCCGTGGGTGGCGGAATCTTTATCTGGAGGACATGGTGATTTGCTGGGGACAAATTGGGGACTGCGGGCTAAGTAACCAATCGGAAATTCAAAGCTATCGACAATTTTCATTTGCTCGGTATCTAGTCTGAGCAAGCTAACAGGCATGTCTGACGTGGGTAAACCTTCAACTGGGATGACACGATTGTCTCGATCGCGGTATGCTCGGTAAATGCGTTTGGGGATGGTTTCCCAGGAGAAGCCCCAACCCATCCAGTACAGGCTAGTAATTTTTTCGCCCGTCTCTAGTTCGCTATCGCGGTTGAGATTGCGGTGGGTATTGACAGAAACTGACCAGGTATTGCGTTTGGTGGGATTGTCGCCTGATTCGCTGAGGAAATTTGCAGAGAGGACGGCACCCGTATTACCATCGATCGTGTATCGTGCCACACTGTTGAGATCGACGGGGGAGGGTTGCATCCCGCGCAGTTCTCTGCGAAGGCATTTTTCGGGTGGGGTTGCAGGTAACTTTTTATTTACACCTGCCAATATTTCGATTCCCTTGGTGATTGTCGGGGTCTTTTCACAGTCGAGATTGAGGGATTCATCATATTCACCAATCCACTCAGTTACGTCCCAACCGCCGTTGTGGGCAGACATCAGGGTGATTTTACCGTCGGGGTTGCGGTAATTGGTAACAAAATGGGAGACTTCGCGGGGTAAGACGATTTTGATGGCGGTGATGGTGGCTGGTTCACCTGGAGTAGTGGGCAGATCTAGATCCGATCGCTTAACCAGATACAGGTTAGCATAGGGCAGTGGCTGGACTAATCTGAGGAATATTAATGACAACCAGTAGCCGATTTGAACTGAATATCTACGGATACCCCCGAACAGAAATGGGGCGAATATTTGGGATATTTCAATCTTGAAGGCAATATCGCCGACGATGATGTAGTCTTCCGTCAAAGCCATCTGGTGGATCGCTTGTAAGATAATCACAGGCTCACCGTTGGGCAAAACCAATCGCCATCTTTCAAAGCTTTGCTTGTCGAATTGATAGCGGACTAAATAAGTAAAAGCACCCCAAGGATTTTTGAGAATCACCCCGTCTTGGTTGAGTCTCGCTTTGAGCCAGCGACGAAATCTGTCGAGTACGCTGAGTAAGCTCAATCCGGCTGAATAATTGGCTGTAATAAATTCTCCGGCTGAATCTAAGGCATTGGGATTGAGGTACTGTAAATGATCGCAAACTGGGTGAGCCGGATTGGAATATGGCTGAAATACTTGGGTGAGCCAATCGGGTTGTTTGGGGGCTAGTCCTTGCCAATTACTCGCCGCGCCAATTGGTTCGAGCAGTTCTAGGGTATCGGGATCGATAATATGTGGACGTGCGGCATCGAATGTCACCAGCAGATGCTCTTTAGTGGCGACAAAAGCGGTATTCATCTGATTGCGGGTGCCGAGCAAGAGGCTATGGCGCACCATCCCACCATCGAGAAATCGATAGCCAAATTTATCGAATTTTGGCACTAATTGAGCGGCAAGATCGGCGTAATAACAGGGCGGTTTCATCATCCGTGTTTTGAGGATCGCCGTGCCATTTTCAAAGCCCAACCGATACAGCATCCCATCTCCATTCAACACCATTCGATCGCCCCGCGCATATTGTTCGGGGCTAAAAGTAGTCACAGGTGGCAATGGGCAAGCAAAAAAGGCATATCCCCACAGATCTGCGGGAAGTTGCCAGGTAGGAGGAAGCTGGGATTGAATCGAAGCTGGTAACTGTTCGAGATCTGTTGCTATTGTGGTATCTACAGTGATTAATCTGCCGCAAATTGGTTGGGTATCGGTACTTAATCGAGCTAAAACATCGGGAGCTAGTTCGGCAGCTTGCGCTGGACTCAGATACCAACATAGTTGTAAATTGAGCGCAGTTGGATCGTGTTCTCGTCGTCGCTTGCGAACATCGGCTAAATTGGTACCGATCGCTGAATAGGGAGTAAAATTGACACTCTCCGCTAAATTCGGTGTACTTTGGACTTTAGACACGATCGCACCTCCACTGATAAAATAATTCGGCTTGAGCGGTTGCTGTTCTACTAGTTGTTAGCAATGTTCGATAGCTGTAGGATTTGGGTATCTTGCTTGAGTACTCTTAGTTGACTCAATTTATGTAATCCAAGATCTAGCCATAATCTACAATACCCATCTTTCGATTCGGGAATATCAAAAAAATATCTAGATAAACTCAGTGATAAATATCCAGCCCGAACTAAATTCAAGCTTCCAGCCAGCCATTTGCGAAGTCCAAGGGATCGGGCTGCATTCAGGTGTAGCTACGACAGTGAGAATTATTGCCGCAGAGCCTGGAGTCGGGCGTTATTTCGTGCGAGTAGATTTGCCCAGCCAGCCACAGATTCCAGCACATATTAGTTCGGTGAGCCAGACGACACTCTCGACGGAATTAACCGCAAATGGTGCCTCGGTGCGAACTGTCGAACATGTACTTGCAGCGTTGACTGCGCTGGGAATTGAAGATGCGCGAGTTGAAATCGATGGGGCTGAATTGCCGCTGCTAGATGGTTCGGCACGAGTTTGGGTCGATTGTCTCACTCGATCGATTCAACGCTCCTCCTCAGGTCATTTAGCCACATCTGGCGAAATAACTGAACCAGTCTGGATCCGTCAAGATGATGCGTTTGTGGCGGCACTGCCATCGTCAGTATTGCGATTTACCTATGGTATCGATTTTGACGTAGCCCCGATCGGCAATCAGTGGCACAGTTGGCAGCCAGACCAGGATGATTTTACAACCGAAATTGCTCCCGCACGGACATTTGGGCTGGCGTACCAGATCGACCAACTGAGAGCAGCCGGACTGATTAAAGGTGGTAGTCTGGACAATGCCCTAGTTTGTGACGAACATCAGTGGCTCAATCCCCCTTTGCGATTTCCCAATGAACCATGCCGCCATAAACTATTGGACTTAATCGGCGATCTCAGCTTGCTGGGTAAAATTCCTCAAGCACATTTCCTCGCTTACAAAGCCAGCCATCAATTACATGTCCAACTAGCGCAAAGGCTACATGAAGTGGGATATTAGATTAGTCGATCGTCGATCATTGATAGTCGATCGTTAACGCAAGAGAGATTATTAGCTATGTCAGTGACAAGCAAGTACTAAACATATATAGATTTAATGTCCACTACACTCGATCGATCTCAAGAGACTATTGCTATTGCGGTCGAACCAGCACAGCACAACACTTCCGCGCCAGTGAAAACCACCTTTACGCTCCAAGAAATTCACAAACTGCTACCTCATCGCTACCCATTCGCTCTCGTCGATAAGATTATCGATTTTGTACCTGGAGAGAAGGCAGTTGGCGTGAAGAATGTTACCTTTAATGAACAGTTCTTTCAAGGACACTTCCCAGGGCATCCACTCATGCCTGCGGTAATGATGATCGAAGCAATGGCGCAAGTGGGCGGAATTATCCTCACCCAACTCCCAGAGTACAGTGGGGGCTTATTTGTGTTTACGGGGATCGACGGTGCCAAATTTCGCCGCCAAGTGGTTCCTGGTGACCAATTGATCATGACAGTGGAACTCCAAGCGTTCAAACGTCGTCGATTTGCCAAGATGCACGCTCGCGCCGAAGTCGATGGTCAACTAGCCGCCTCTGGAGATCTCACGTTTGCTCTAGTCGAAGTATAAGTTGAATGTTGGTCATCGATGATCCACAACAGATGAGAGTGAAAGCCGCTTTCTTTGATGGCACAACCGACGCTCTTGCGTTGGCGTAGCACCGCACATCAGCTAGCATCTGCATCACCGATAACCCAACTGTAGGAAAATGACAAGATGGCTGGAGTAGCAATGTTAATGACACGAATTCACCCTACCGCAGTGGTGCATCCCAATGCGGAACTCGATCCAACGGTGCAAATTGGTCCCTATGCAATTATTGGCGAGAACGTCAAGATCGGTGCGGGGACAACTGTTGGTGCCCATGCAATTATTGAAGGGCCGACAATTATTGGGGTTGGTAATCAGATTTTCCCTGGCGCGGCGATCGGACTCGACAGCCAGGATCTAAAATACAAAGGCGGCGAAACTTGGGTCAAAATTGGTGACTACAATCGGATTCGTGAATATGTAACGATCAATCGCGCCACAGGTATCGGCGAAGCAACGGTGATTGGCAATCATAATCTATTGATGGCTTATGTCCATATCGCCCACAACTGCACGATCGAGGACAATGTTAAAATTGCCAACGCGACATCTCTAGCTGGTGATGTCCATGTAGAATCTGAAGCAGTAATTAGTGGCGTACTGGGCATCCATCAATTCGTCCGCGTGGGTAGATTATCGATGATTGGTGGCATGACTAGAATTCAGCGAGATGTGCCCCCATTTACCATCGTCGAAGGCACCCCCGCCCGAGTTCGTTCACTCAACCTTGTTGGTCTAGACCGCTCTGGCTGCACCGCCGAAGAAATAGCCATCCTCAAAAAAGCTTTTCGGACTATTTATCACTCCCAAAAAACTCTCAGCCAATCATTAGATGATTTAAACTTACTCGCAGACTCCGAACGAGTTCAATATCTCCAGAGATTTCTCAGACTTTCGATCGACGGCAAGAAGGATAATAAACGCAGAGGAGTAATTCCAGGGAAATCAGTAAACTCAGTTGAAGGTTAATTAGTTGTTAGTTGTTAGTTGCTAGTTGTTAGCCAAGCCTCAATGAGTAACCACTAAACCACTAAACCGCTAAACCACTAAACCACTAAACCTAAACTACTAACTCGTGACAACCAACTCGAAAACTATCTTCATCAGCACTGGAGACGTATCTGGCGATATGCAAGGGGCATTGCTAGTTACAGCACTTAGGCAACTCGGTGAAAAATCGGACGTTGACCTAAACATTGTCGCCCTCGGCGGTAGTAAAATGGCCGCAGCAGGGGCAACAATCCTCGCGGACACTACGGGAATTAGTTCGATCGGGATTTGGGAAGCAATCGCCTATATCATCCCCACAATCCAGGTTCAGAACGTCGCTAAAAAGTATCTCAAAACCACACCGCCAGATGTTATTGTCTTAATTGACTACAATGCCCCAAATGCAGTGATTGGTAACTATGCTAAAAGTGTATTTCCCAATGTACCAATTATTTATTATATTGCGCCGCAAGAATGGGTCTGGTCGATTAATAATAAACGCACTGCAACGATTGTTAAATTTACTGATGAAATATTGTCAATCTTTCCGGCAGAAGCAGACTATTATGCCGAGAGAGGCGCGAAAGTTCAATTTGTCGGGCATCCATTGATCGATCGCATTGCGACATTACCGAGCCGTGAAGTGGCACGGGCAAAATTGGGAATTGCTGATGATGAAATTGCTGTTGCTTTAATTCCAGCGTCGCGTAAACAAGAGCTAAAATATCTCGTTCCAGCTATGTTTAGTGCGGCTCAACAAATTCAGGCAAAACTGCCCAATGTCAGATTTTGGATTCCACTCTCGCGAGATGCTTTTAAAGCAGAGCTGGAGAGCGAGATTAAAGCACATAGACTCAATGCAACGCTAGTTGCTGAAAATGCAGACGATGCGATCTGTGCGGCAGATCTGGCGATCGCCAAAAGCGGTACGGTTAACTTAGAATTGGCATTACTAAGTATTCCCCAAGTCGTGATTTATCGATTTAGTAAAGTAACAGCTTGGTTGGGTCGAAAAGTATTCAAAGTTGAGGTACCATTTATGTCTCCGCCCAATCTGGTTGAGATGAAAAGTATCGTACCAGAATTATTGCAAGAACAAGCGACTCCCGATCGGATTGCGATCGAAAGTCTCGAACTAATCTTGAACCCAGAACGCCGCGATCGAATGCTAGCTGACTATCGGCAAATGCAGACTGCGGTGGGCGATCCAGGCGTATGCGATCGAGTTGCCGTAGCAATTTTTGCTAAGTTTTAATTAAATTTTAATCACGTTCTGGAGTGGGTGCTTTGCGCTTAAATATCCCAGTCATCGTAATGCCTGTGATGAGCAATCCAAGTGTCCCCAGACCATTGAGCATTGGATAAATTGCTTGCAGATGAAAGATTTCACCCGTATGGATTTCTAGCAACAATCCGCGTGGGATTCCTAAATTCCAGTGCCACTCCGCTGTCATCGTAGTAGCCATTCCCGTCAGTGTCGTTAAGATTAGTGGCAGAAAAATAATCGAAGCTAACACCCGATGATACTTGCGAAAAGCTTTTCTTAAATGAGTAAGAGCAGTCATATATTAGTCGCAACATTACTATTTACTAGCTCGATCGATACTCTGGCTGAGTTTTTGTAAGTTAGCCAAGACCGCAGTTTTATCTTGCTTATTAGCAATGCCAGTTTCAACAGACTGGACATCAGCTTCGATTGCTTTATAGCTGTCTGGCGATTTAGCTTTCACGCCGTCTTCGACCGTTTTCCAGGATGCTTCAAATTTGGCAAATTCTGTTTTAGCTACATCTAGCTTACCTGATTCGATCGCTTGTTTAGTTGACCCAACGACTTGCTGTAATGCTGTAAAGCCAGATGAGTTAGTCGGAGTACCTGGAGTAGAAGTTGTAGAACCTGTAGTCGGAGTCTGTACTGAAGCTGGTTTGTCCGCGCAGCTAGTCATGTTCAAGACTAGTAAACCACCGCAGATAAATTGCCAAATTCGCATAATTGTAATCGTATATGTTTTTTTATTAGTATGAGACGCTTCTCTATGCAAATTATACTGCTTTGTCTCTGCTCGATCTTTGAATTGTCACAGAATCCGCGAACTCTCCCAATAAAGTCCGGCGACACCCTTAAACTAGCCATTTTGTAACAGAAGATACTAAATACTCTAATTATTAACGTTAATTTATGATAAACAAACTTAATTGTTGCCAAACTTCGATCCAAGCAGTCTCAAGCTAGCTATAGATTACAACCATGACTACCGCCACACCAGCCACCCAAAATAAATTCGAGCGACTCAAATCAGAAAAAGACGGACTTGCCGTTAAAGCCGAGCTAGAAGAATTTGCGCGGATTGGCTGGGAGGCGATGGATGAGACAGACAGAGAGCACCGTTTGAAGTGGTTGGGGGTATTTTTCCGTCCCGTCACGCCTGGGCGATTTATGATGCGGTTCCGTGCGCCGAGTGGGATTACCAATAGTGACCAATTGCGAGTATTGGGCGATATTATCCAGCGGTATGGGGATGAGGGTACGGCAGATATTACCACTCGCCAGAGTATTCAGTTGCGAGGCATTCGGATTGAGGATCTGCCAGATATTTTTCGGAAGATGGAAGCTGTCGGGCTGACGAGTATGCAGTCGGCGATGGACAATGTGCGAAATATTACGGGTTCGCCAGTGGCAGGAATCGAAGCAGGTGAGTTGTATGATACCCGCGCGATGATTCAGGAGTTGCAAGATCGGATCATCAGTAAGGGTGAGGGCAATCCTGAATTTAGTAACCTACCACGCAAATTTAATATTGCGATCGCCGGATGTCGCGATAACTCGGTTCATGCCGAAATTAATGACCTCGCATTCGTCCCTGCATTTAAGGATGATGTATTTGGATTCAATGTTTTGGTGGGTGGATTCTTTTCGGGGAAGCGTTGCGATGCAGCTATCCCGATGGATGTTTGGGTTGCACCTGAAGATGTGGTTGAGTTTAGCTTAAGTATTCTCCGACTGTTCCGCGACAATGGACTACGTGTCAATCGGACTAAAGCTCGCTTGATGTTTTTAATCGACGAATGGGGAATTGAGAAATTCCGTGCAGAGGCACAGCTAGTACATGGTAAAACGCTGATAACCGCAGCAGCCAAAGACGAGATCGAATGGGAAAAGCGCGATCATATCGGCGTTTATCCCCAGAAACAGGCGGGATTAAATTATGTGGGCTTACACATTCCAGTTGGCAAACTTAACGCAACTGATTTCTTTGAGCTAGCACGACTAGCTGAAGTTTATGGAACGGGAGAACTACGATTTACCGTCGAACAAAATGCGATTATTCCCCATGTTGCCGATGCCAAAATCCCCACACTTTTAAGTGAGCCAAGCTTGCAAAGATTTCAAGTCAATCCAGGCAATCTCACCCGCACCGTTGTTTCTTGTACGGGTGCTCAGTTTTGCAACTTTGCGATGATTGAAACGAAGCAATATGCGGTATCGGTAATCGATGCTGTCGAAGCTCAAGTTGATGTGCCTAAACCAGTGCGGATTCACTGGACTGGTTGCCCAAATTCTTGTGGACAGCCGCAAGTGGCTGATATTGGTTTGATGGGTGTCAAGGTGCGAAAGGATGGCAAGATGGTCGAAGGTGTGGACATCTTTATGGGCGGTACTGTGGGTAAGGATGCCAAGCTGGGTGAGAAGGTGATGAAGGGGATTTCGATCGCAGAATTAGATGGTGTTTTGGTGGGATTGCTAGTAGATAAATTTGGTGCGACGACTAAACCATAGTTCACTAAATTAGCTTTCATTATTAATCATTGGTGAGACAGAAGCCCGACTTTTTGGAAAAAGTCGGGTTTCTTGCTTTGCGTATCGAGTCATCTTTAATGGATTCGATTTAATTATCACAGTGATAATTTTTACTAACGAATATTTGCAGTCAACAGTATCGATCGACACTGTTTTTAATTTCCGTATTTTACGACTCCAAAATCTAATATTTGTCAAGCTTTTATCCTGATTTGGTAACTAAAATTACAGTTTTTCTAGTATCTAAAAACGACAATGGCAGGAGGGAAAAGGCAGTAATCAATTTTTACTGACCGCAACACGAGGAGAAATCGGTAGGCATATGAGTCAGTTTTCACGCAGGAAGTTTATATTTGCATCTGGTATCACCGCAGCAGCTAGTGTCTTGACAAACGCTTGTAGCAAAAAAGTTGAAGGCGAAACCACTAGTTCCACAGCATCAACACCAGCGACCACCATTGCTGCTGGAGATGCACCTGAAGTCACAACAGCTAAATTAGGATTTATTCCTCTGACTGATTCGGCACCATTAATCATCGCCAAAGAGAAGGGCTTATTTGCTAAATATGGGATGAAAGATGTCGAGGTGCTCAAGCAAACTTCTTGGCCAGTTGTTCGTGATAACTTAGAGACTGGTTCCGCTGGTGGTGGCATTGATGGGGCGCATATTTTATCGCCCATGCCTTATTTTATGACGATGGGCATGACCAAGACAAAGCAACCTGTGCCGATGTATATATTGGCAAGACTCAATACTAATGGACAGGCAATCTCAGTTGCAAATACCTATAAAGATGCCAAAATCCAACTCAAAGGAGCGGGTTTTAAAGAGGTTTTAGCAAAGGCGAAGACTGGTGGTAAAACAGATCTAAAAATAGCTGTTACCTTCCCTGGCGGTACTCACGATTTATGGATGCGGTACTGGCTAGCCGCGAATGGTGTCGATCCAGCTAAGGATGTTTCGATCGTACCAGTTCCACCACCACAAATGGTATCGAACATGAAAACAGCTAGTATGGAAGCATTTTGCGTCGGCGAACCGTGGAATGCTAGGTTAGTCAATCAAAAGTTGGGCTATACCGCATTAGTAACTGGAGAGCTATGGAAAGATCATCCTGAAAAAGCCCTGTCAATGCGGGCTGATTGGGTTGATAAAAATCCGAAAGCCACGAAAGCAATCTTGATGGCAGTTCAAGAAGCACAACAGTGGTGCGATAAGCCAGAGAATAAAGAAGAAATGTGTAAGATTATGTCGATGCCTAAATGGTTTGATGTGCCTGTGGCTGATATTCTCGGTAGGATTCAGGGCAAGATTGATTATGGCGATGGTAGAACCGAAGCGGCTTATCCCAACTCGATGAAGTTCTGGGCTGATAATACTTCTTATCCTTATCAGAGTCACGATCTCTGGTTCTTAACTGAAAATATGCGCTGGGGTAATATTCCCACCGATTTTGTCAAGGCGAAGGAGTTGGTTAAAAAAGTGAATAGGGAAGACTTATGGAAAGCAGCGGCAACAGCATTAAAGGTTGATGCGGCGCAGATTCCGACTAGTACTTCGCGTGGGGTAGAAACTTTCTTTGATGGGGTGAAATTTGACCCTGCGAAGCCGGAAGAATATCTCAAGGCTTTGAAAATTAAGAAAGCCTAAATTAGTTAGAGCAGGGATATACAAGTATCTCTGTGGCTAATTAAGGCTTTGAACATAAAAATACTAGTCTGATTTTAGCAGCCTTTATTAGAGATGATGCGTAGATCTTTACCCCACCCTAGCCCTCCCCTTGGAAAGGGGAGGGGACAAGAGTTCCACTTTTAGAGAGGAAATTCACCTCTTGTATAAATTGAAAGTAGTCAACGATAACTTAGCTCCTCCCCTTTCCAAGCTACGGTGTATACATAAGTCTGGAGAAAAGCGAAAACTCTAGAGATCCCCCTAAATCCCCCTTAAAAAGGGGGACTTCCGGATCCGGTTCCCCCCTTTTTAAGCTACCGTGTATACACAAGTTTTATTTGCTTCGTTTCT
>JANXVE010000141.1 GCA_025351825.1 Chamaesiphon sp. 341R_metabat_111
GTGGTCTTGATGTTAGCTAATTTCATAGACAATATACGGTTGAGATAATTTGAGTAAAATTCATAGTTTGCACTACTGGTCTATGATAGCGTGGAAATAGTCGATCGTGAGTAGTAACTAGTCAACAGTCCAGCCATTTGATGGAGAGTTGGGAGTTTGGGGTTGGGAGTTCGGAGTGAAGAGGAGTGTGGGAAAATGAGGAGATCGGGAGAACAAGAACTATGGACGCTTGCGTCCTCCCAACTCCTAACTCCCAACTCCTAACTCCCAACTCTTTTAAAATGCCCCTACCCCAAACCTGGAGCGATCGCTTTGAAGGTACCCTTCACCCTGCGATCGCCAAATTCAATGCTAGTATTGGTTTCGATCTCGAACTGATCGAATACGATTTGACTGGCTCATCTGCTCACGTTCAAATGCTGGCGGAGACGGGCATTATTAGTGCGACGGAGGGCGAACAACTAGTCGCTGGATTGGAGCAGATTCGCGCTGAATATCGGGCTGGGAATTTCAATCCTGGTGTCGATGCTGAGGATATTCATTTTGCTGTCGAGCGACGGCTGACGGAGATTGTCGGCGATGTTGGTAAAAAAGTGCATACAGCTCGATCGAGAAACGATCAAGTCGGAACTGATACTAGACTGTATCTGCGCGATCGAATTCACCAGATTCAAGCTCAACTGCGAGAATTTCAACAAGTATTACTCACACTTGCCGAAGCGCATGTCGATACGCTCATCCCTGGCTATACGCACCTCCAACGCGCTCAACCACTAAGTTTGGCTCACCACCTGCTGGCTTATTTTGAGATGTCCCAGCGGGACTGGGAGCGACTGGGTGATGTGTATAAACGAGTGAATATCTCACCATTAGGCTGTGGTGCGCTGGCTGGAACGACATTTCCGATCGATCGAGCTTACACTGCAAATTTACTTGGTTTCGATGCTATTTACGGCAATAGTTTAGATGGTGTGAGCGATCGAGATTTTGCGATCGAGTTCCTCGGTGCTGCTAGTCTGATTATGGTTCACCTGAGTCGCTTGGCTGAGGAAGTGATTATTTGGGCATCGGAGGAGTTTCGATTTGTCAGCTTGACCGATCGATGTGCCACTGGTTCGAGTATCATGCCCCAAAAGAAGAATCCCGACGTACCCGAATTGGTACGCGGCAAAACGGGGAGAGTATTTGGGCATCTTCAAGCGATGCTGGTGATGATGAAAGGCTTACCGCTTGCCTACAACAAGGATCTGCAAGAGGATAAGGAAGCTTTATTTGATGCTGTGAATACAGTCCAAGCTTGTCTAGAAGCGATGACAATCTTGATGTCTGAAGGGATTGAATTTCGTCCGGCGCGACTCGCTGAAGCAGTAGCCTCAGACTTTGCCAACGCGACAGATGTAGCCGATTATCTAGCTACAAAAGGTGTCCCCTTCCGAGAAGCCTATAATCTGGTGGGAAAAGTAGTCAAAACTTGCTTGAGTCAAAACAAACTGCTCAAGGATCTCAGCCTAGCCGAATGGCAAGAACTACACCCAGCATTTGAATCAGATATCTATGCCGCCATCGACCCCAAACAGGTAGTAGCAGCCCGTAATAGCTATGGTGGGACTGGCTTCGATCGAGTTCGCCAAGCGATCGATCGAGCCAAGATTCAAATTAATATCTAAGCATGTTAGGGGCAAAGGCGATAGCTGTCAGAGAAGTTTCTTCCCCTAAAGCCTAAAGCCCAAAGCCTAACCCCTAACCTAGGTTGCTGCTGCTGAAGTATCTTCGTTATCTTCCTCAGCCGAAGTACCACTGGATTGAGGACGGAATCTGGATTTGAACATGCGTCCACCAGTAGGGCGTTTTCTAAATTTCCGAGCGTAAGCCTGATTACGCTCCGCCTTTTCCTTCTTAAGGTTGCGGCGTTTTGCCATATTTGCCTCTGTAAAAATAAACTATAGGGAGTACTCACCAATCCGATTTGGACTGGATCTGTTAAAGCTGTGCCAGAAATCCTTCGCCGTCTCAATAAAATATTAAATCTAACTATCGGAAGTCAATCCGATCGGAAGCAGCTTCAGCAAACCCTATCATACGCGATCGCGCACCAAAAATACTAGTGGTGTATCGATCCTCATCTAGTCACGGGCATACTATTATTTAGCTTACGCCAAACATTATTACCCCTGACTCCCAGCCCCCAACTCCCAACCCCCAACTCCCAACTCAAGCCTAGCTATGGTCGATCGCAGTTCCCACATCAAAATCTCCACCGGACAAATATTCTGGCGGGAATCCGGCGATAGCGAAAATCCGGTTATCGTCTTTTTGCATGGAAGTTGGGATGATAGTAACCAGTGGGCAAAGATTGTCGAGCCACTGAGCAAAAAATTTCATTGCTTCGCGATCGATTTACTCGGATTTGGTAATTCTACTGCGGATGAAACGCCCAATTCGATCGAGCTGGAAGTCGATTGTTTACATCAGTTTTTGACTGCATTAAAGTTACGTCCAGTTTATCTCGTCGGACACTCTTTAGGTGCCTGGATTGCAGTTAGCTACACATTAAAATATCCAGATCTAGTTCAAGGTGTTGTTGCAATTTCACCTGAAGGATTTTCGCTGACATATTGGCAGCAATATAGTCAATTTACTAAGTGGCTACTAACTCGCCAGTGGTTATTTAGATTGTGGATAAGTGGACTGAAAGTATTGTCATCTGTCAGTGATGGTGCATATCCAATGGTCAAGCATCAGTCTCAATGGACATTACTAGATAAATTTCCAACTACCTATCAGTTGTTTTTTAGGCGATCGATTGAATCTATCGATCGTGAATTAGTTGCAGCGAGATTATCCCAATTTAGCAAGCCATTTTTGGTGCTCCAAAATGATCGAGACAATCGATTGACGATCGACCAAAGTCAAGCCTATGCTAAAGCTGTCTGGAAATCTGAATATCAATCTATTAGTAACACTAACCCCAGCTCAACACAGGAAGCTGATATCCAAATTGCCTTAGAAATTCAGGGATTTATCGATCGGGTTCAAACTAAGATCGATCGAGAAGAAATAGACTTGTGGTAAAATTATAACTAGATTAAAATTGCCGATAGTCCATGAAATAATAAGTCATAGTCTAATTTCACACTGCTTGATAAGTTCGCCTGTAGATAATTAATTAAAACAGCTCCATCACCACCAGTAAATACGATCCGACTTTGTGGATATAACTGTTGCCAATCTTGGATAAAAGCACTAATTCCCGAACTAACCGTATGTAAAACACCACTCGCGATCGATCCTGGCGTATTGTCACTCCATCGCGGCGGTAGTTGTCGAGGCAATTCTACTGCTGGTAATGCGGCTGTACCCATAGCTAGAGAGCGTAATTGCAATCTCAATCCTGGCAAAATTGCACCACCAATTAGACATCTATTTTGATTTATACCAGTAATAGTTAATGCTGTACCACCATCGATAACCAATACTGGATAGCCATAAATTTCACCCGCACCAAATGCAGCCAATGCTCGATCGATTCCTAGTGTCGGATAGAGATTTATTAGGGGAATATCAGCGAGGGTAATTAAGTTAACTTGCGGTAATTCTTGCCACAATGTTGTTTGGTGGGGAACGACAGAAACTAGATAGATCGGAATACTATTAACGTCGGTGAGATTGGCTTTAACGATCGATTGGAGATCGAGTGGAAATAAAGCTGAGTATCGATCGATCGTGAGGTATTCAGTATCCCAGCTCGATTGGAGCTTGGCATCCAAGAACCAAGCCCAATGATAGCGTGAATTACCGATCGATAGCCCAATCTGGATATTTTGATTCATTCTAAAAATCCCCTCCGAGGCTACCCTGTATACACGGCACCCCTCCTTTTAGGGGATTTTTATGCTAGCCGTTAAGTTTTTTAGCCAAGATTTGATTGGCTAACTTCGGCTCGGCACGTCCACCAGTTTGCTTCATCATTTGACCGACAAAGAAGCCCAAAAGTTTGGTTTTTCCTGCTTTGTATTGCTCCAATTCCTTCGGATTAGCCGCCAGAAGTTCATCGATGATTTTTTCCAATTCCGCAGGATCGGAAATCGAAGTCAATCCTTTGCTATCGACTAATACCTGAACTGAACCACCATGCTCGAATAGTTCGGGTAGGATTTCCTTGGCAATTTTGCCGTTGATTGTACCCTTATCGATTAAACCGATCAATTCAGCCAGAATAACTGGAGTCAAAGCAATATCTTTGATGCCTACCTTTTGATTTTTCAGATATGCAGTAATATCGCCCATCACCCAGTTGGCTGCTTGTTTGATGTCTGCACCAGCCGTAATTGCTGCTTCGAGATATTCAGCTACAGATCGATCGTCAGTCAAGACGCGGGTATCATAGGGTGATAAACCCAGCTCTGATTGATAGCGATGGCGTTTTTGAACGGGTAATTCTGGTAATTCTGCTTTCCAAGCTGCTTTTTGACTATCTGTCAAAATCATCGGCGTGAGATCTGGTTCGGGGAAATAACGATAGTCACTTGCACCTTCCTTGCTCCGCATACTGATCGTGCGTTGGGTGCCTTCTTCCCACAGCCGAGTTTCTTGGAAAATCGGCTCACCATTGCCAATTGCCGCAATTTGTCGCTCGATCTCGTAATCGATCGCCCGTTGAATCGCGCTAAAGGAGTTCATGTTCTTGATTTCGACTTTCACACCAAAGGCTTCACGCCCCACAGGACGCACCGAAATGTTGACATCGCACCGGAGAGAGCCTTCTTGCATATTGCCATCGCCTACGCCAAGATAGCGGATGATCCGACGAATTTCTTGAGCATATTCAGCAGCTTCCACACCGCTGCGGAGATCTGGCTCGGAGACGATTTCGCACAGGGGTACTCCAGTCCGATTGTAATCAACGAGGGAATAACTCGAACCAGCCAACCTATCGCTACCGCCATGCACCAGCTTGCCTGCATCTTCCTCCATGTGCATCCGCGTGATCCCAATTCTCTTGCGGGTAGGCACACCAGCATCATCGAGGATCTCAATTTCCACCCAGCCATGCTCGGCAATGGGCAGATCGAACTGAGTGATTTGATAGTTCTTGGGTAAATCGGGATAGAAATACTGCTTGCGATCGAATTTACTATAGGCAGCAATCTGACAATTTAGTGCCAATCCAGCTTTGACGGCATATTCTAGCACTTTCTCATTCAGGACTGGCAGGACTCCAGGCATTGCCGTACAGACGGGACAAATATTGTGGTTGGGTACAGAACCAAACTCAGTAGAACAGTTACAAAAAATCTTGGTGGCAGTATTGAGTTGACAGTGAGTCTCTAACCCAATTACGGCTTCA
>JANXVE010000146.1 GCA_025351825.1 Chamaesiphon sp. 341R_metabat_111
GCAAAATGGATTAATGGACAACGGATTGAAGCTAGTGGTGGAGTATTTCTTTAAAATCGATCGACTCGAATTTGTAGTCGATCGATCTCGAAGGGTTAAACGAGCGATTAGCTGATAAGGTTTGAAATTGAAAGTAAAATATCGCTTGAAATATAGATAGTGGGCAATGTCCACACTATTTTTTTTGCTAAATTTTGAGGAAAGCTTATATACTAAGTGATGGCGAATTCTCCTAAAGCCTAATACCTAAAACCTAAAGCCTAATTTATGATTTCCTCCCACCAAGATCGACACATGCCGGAACTCCATCAGATGCAGCGGGCAATTGCTGGATTACTTCTATATCAAGACATTCTAGATAGTGAGGTGGGAAAAGCCTCGATCGATCTGCTTCAGGCGATCGCTAATGGCGATAGATCTCAAGGTAATGCCCTAATTTGTCTGACTGCTTACGGACGCTTTTTCAAGGCATTAGCAGACCAAAATTGTAGCTGGGAAGAATATCTAATCGATCGATTATTACAAGCCGAAAATCCATTCAGCTTACAAGCCCAAAAAGTAAATCTCGCTAATTCTACCGAAACTAGCCACCGTAGATTATCACCAGTATTAGTGACTGCTGCTCGACAAGATTTAGAATCATTGCACATTCTATATACCTGTGGACAGTATATCCCCCAATGGATCGAGCAGATTGGTGGGAAACCAGTTTGTTGGCTCGAATGCAGTATCTCCCAGGGACAACATTCGATCGTCAAGGCTCTCCACAGTCAGAATTGGGGCGAACTAGTAGACGATCTAATCACATATTATCAGCAAGCTGGAGTTGGTATCTTCGGTAGATATCGAGCATTGAGATGGCAAGGGCAACTATGGGGAATTCCTCATCCCGATCGAGTACGGATTGAAAATCTGATTGGTTACGAACAGCAGCAAGCCACCCTAATTAAAAATACCGGATCTTTACTCGCAGGTAAACCAGCCCTGAATATCCTACTATATGGTGGTAAAGGAACTGGTAAATCATCCTTAATTAAAGGGTTGCTAAATTACTACTCCGACAGTCAATTACGCCTAATTGAAGTGAGTAAATCAGCGACGATCGATCTGCCGTTAATTCTCGATCGATTGACCGATTTACCCCAGAAATTTATCATTTTCATCGACGATCTTTCGTTTGAAGAAGATGATGAAAACTTCAAAGCACTAAAAGTAGTCCTCGAAGGCAGCGTCACCGCTCGACCAAATAATGTGGTTGTCTATGCAACATCCAATCGCCGTCACTTGGTGCGAGAATACTTCGCAGATCGTCCTAGACCCCAAGATGCAGGCGAGATTCAGATGTGGGATACAGTTCAAGAAAAGTTGTCATTTGTCGATCGATTTGGGATCGTTCTCACCTTTGAACCTGCGGATCAGCGGAAATATTTGGAAATAGTTCATCATCTTGCGACAGAGGCAAAACTGTCTCTAGCATCAGAAGATCTAGAATATCGCGCGCTCCAGTGGGCAACCAGACACAATGGACGTTCTGGACGCACCGCAAGACAATTTATCGATTATTTAAGTGGGGAGTAATTCGGGGGACTGGGGGACTGGGGGACTGGGAGACGGGGGGACGGGGGGACTGCGGACTGGGAGATGGATTCCCAACTAAACCACTAAACCACTAAACCACTAAACCACTAAACCACTAAGTCGGCAATTGCCAGCGTTCTGACTCTGCTTCACCATCTACCATTGAGAAAGAATTACCACAACCACAGACGCTAGTTGCCAGGGGATTTTGAAAGCGGAAACCGCCGCCCATCAGATCTTCGGAGTAGTCTAACTTGAGGTTGTCGAAGTATGCTAGCTGTTGAAGATCGATCGAAACAGCAACACCATCGATATCATAGACTCGATCCCGATCGGAAATAGAGTCGATCAGGTCGATCGTATAGTGAAAATCATTACAGCCACCACTAGCAAACCCAATTTGGAATTTGCTAGTATTTTGCTCTCGCACTGTCTGCATTCTCACGATCTCAGCAATCGCGGCTTTGCTAATTTCAATCATCTATTTATTAATTAATTTATCCGAATCTCTGGCGTAGTCGTCTTCATATCGAACGATATCATCTTCGCCCAGATACTCGCCATTCTGCACTTCAATGATCACTAGAGGAATGACACCTGGATTTTCGAGCCGATGCTGGGCACCGACGGGGACATAGGTAGACTGATTGTTGTGCAATATCTCTTCCTTGCCATTGCATGTCACCTTGGCAGTGCCATAGATCACAATCCAGTGCTCACTCCGATGATGATGCATTTGGAGGCTCAACCGATGTCCTGGCTTGACCTCGATCCGCTTAATTTTGTGTCCTTTCCCCTCTTCCAGGATTGTAAAGGATCCCCACGGACGCAGCTCTGTTGCGGCAACAGTATTTGGATTCATCTGTGGAGTAGTTGCTAAATCGCTAGTTTGTGTTTTAGTCATAGGTATTTTGAATTAATGGATTAACCAACATTTTAGGTTTGCTGGTGGGTTTTGACTGAATTTGGAAGTCGTCAATCACCATACCAAGATTAGTAGACCTGCCGAATCGATAAATATACCGAACATCCCTACACTAATTGATGCACCGTTGCTGATTTGAGATATGGTTTAATCACTTCGCGAATTGCCTCATCCCCTAAAGCCTAAAGCCTAAAGTCTAAAGCCTCAAAACTTCTCTAGCTTCCCACTAATAAAAATACAACCAAACGGGAATCATCCCCAGAAAAATTAACGTACTGACAATAATACTACTAGCCACGAGATTTCCGTCGAGATGGTACTCTTCCGCCAAAATCAATCCAGCAAAAGCGCAAGGCATCCCCGACATTAGCACCAATCCCAGCCGAGAATCTCCACTCATCCCCATCATCGTAATCGCAACGCCCACGATGGTTGGCATCACGATCGTCTTGAGGATTGCTGGTAATAGAGCGAGTTTGAGACTTTGCCAGCCCTGAATCTGACTCAGCCGAATCCCCATCAAGATGAATGCTCCTGGAATTACCACCCAAATCGAGGCGTGAAGGCTTGATTCGACTACTTCTGGGAATGGAATCATCCGCGTCAATGAACCCAAGGCAAAGCCCCACAGAGACGGCACAGAGCAGAGATCCTTCAACTGCACCCACCAATTATTCTTGGCACTGCCCTGACGACCATAATAGCTAGAGACTAATACCCCCAAACCATAAGTGCCAAAAACATTCTGCGTCACGCTGTACAATACCGCCCAGCTTAAATCCGTCGGCGACACAAAGTAGGGGACGATTGCCAATCCGACAAATCCCGTATTGCCCAACATCGAACACAGCAATAAGCTCCCACTCAGTCCAGGTGTCGGCGCAGGATGCTCTGGCTGCAATCGTTGCCAGATCTGAATACTCACCCACCCCAATCCCAAGCCCAACAGCAGCGATGCAACGGTAATTGTCGGTGCTAATTGAGCGCGCTCATCGAAGGTAGTCTGCCGCGCTAATGAAAAAATCTCGATCGGCACCCCAATCCAATATAAACCCCGCCCCAACCAATAAGGAAAACGAGTCGGCAAGAACCTCACCGACAAAATACCTAAACCCGTCCAGCAAATTAGTGGAGTATACGCCTGGATGAGCGGGTCGAGCATGGAGGGGAGGGGCGTGGGGGTGTGGGAGGTGTGGGGAGTGTGGGAGAATGGGGGACTGTAAAATAGCCCCCGCTATAAACTATCAACTATCAACTATCAACTATCAACTACCTAACCACATCCTTGATATACCAGTGGCCTTTTTGACGGATGAGGTTGTATTCAACTAGTACTTTTTTGGAGTAAGAGTTACTTGGATCCATTTGCTCGCCTTGGTAGTACTGAGCAATTTCGTCTACTTGTACTTTGATTTTAGCTGTATTTGCGAGGGGGTTGGCGTGGGAGATCGATGACACCGCAATATTTTTGTGTTGGTATTGCCAGTGGATATTCGAGCCTTTGGCTGCTTTGGATCGATTGAGGGCTGTAGATAGAGCGGGTTCTACCAAAATATCGTTTAGTTGATTAGTCTGATAATCTCGATCGAGTGATTTTGCCTTGGCACTCAACCAGGTTTTGACTGTCTGTTGGGCGATGTCAGTAGTGAGTAATCCAGTATTTGCATTTGCCTGGGCTGATTTTGGGGCTGTTTGAACCTTGCTGACCTTTTTGCTCACAGTGAGAGGTTGGGTGGCATTGAGATTTGCGATCGTTTTATAAAAACCAGGCACCGCGCTGCCGATTGCGGTTACTAGCCAGGTGGCACCCCAGATACAGGCAACTCCCCCTGTCCCAACCAACAAAATTCTGGGAATGTTTGCTTTGCGGCGAATCCGGCGCGGACGGACGAGGGGACCAGATCCTCGATCGGTTTTGACTAATTTTCCTGATTTTGCGGTGGTTACTAATCCCCCGCTAATTTCAGTGGAGAGCAATATTTGGGGGCGATCTCGATCGCCTTGGTGGCGCGCTTCGCGATCGAGCTGCTCAAATTGTCCATCGATAGTTCTGGCGGTGGGCATTGAGCGGCGACGTTGGCGTTCGCGCTCCAATTGAATCACGTTGCTGATTTCGGGTTCGATGGTGGCGGTAATTGGCAGTTCTGGCGTGGATATGGGGGCGAGATCTGGTAACGATGGTTGTTCGACTCGCACGGCGGGAATAATCGGACCACTACCCAACCTGTCTGAGTGTGGTTGCCAAGCTGTAATCAAACTACTAGAACGACGACCACCTGTTGCTGACATCCGACCTCTGGGCAGAATGCTAGATAGATCTGAAGTTTCGCTGATGGTAGATCTAGCATTTGATTCTTTTGGCTGTAGGTTCAATCGATCCAGATTGAGGGATCCAGAGAGATCGCCCGAGGGGGGCACCTCAATTAATTGGGGCGAGGATGATGCCCAGCTTGTAATATTACCATCAGCGGCAGGCACCCGATCGGCAAAATCCTGAACATCTCGATCGCTAAAATAAGCTTCAAGCGAGGGATTCCCATTGACAACTAGATCGCGGAAGTAGGGGAAAGCTTCGTTTTTGAACCAGGATTCGACATAAAAGCACAGTCCTCTGGTTAAACTAGTCAATCCATTGGACTGCTGCCGAATCACCAGTAGTGCGGCTGATTCTGTGGCTGTCTTGAGAATCCGATCTGCTTCTTCCGTTTGACCTAGTAGCAACGCGCAAATTGCTTGCAAGATCGTCACATCCCACCGTTGACTGAGCCGATACTGCAAGATTTGTTGAGCGGTGTAAATCAATTGGGGATTGCGATAGGCAAATCCTTGAACGATCAGTGCATGAACGTGAAGATAGGTGCAAGCCAATTGCATTAGATTTAAAGCCTTCGTGCCCAACTGCTGGGCATCTCTGGCGATCTGGCTAAATAAATTGCGCTGTTCCGCCGCCGTCAGATGCGGCAAGGTTTGATAGATAAAGTCGATCGTCCGTTCACTATTTAAGCCAAATCGCTCTTGACACTTTAGCTCACTAGTGCAGGCACTTTCGAGCAACTCTTCCAGAAATTGAATCCCCTGTCGCCGTTGCTCCAGTCGATCGAGCGGCAATGCCACTAGACAAGAAATCCGATAAGGGCGCAATCGATCGAGCTTCAGATCGATTTGACCCTGAATCTGCGGGAAAATATCCTCCTGCATCAGAATTTTCTTGGCGGTTTCATAATGAGCTACCGCTGCCTCATAGCACCGATCTCCCCACTCCCGTTCGCCCAACTCATAAAACGACGATACCATCGCCAGGATAATATCTGGCTTGAGTGGAATAATATGAGCACCAGTGGCTGTATGTTTTAGCTTGGCCAGAATCGCCGGATCGATATTATTGACCAAATCTCCCCGCAAATTCCCACTCGTACTCAAAGACATCAGCGGGTGGGGGTGAAGACTGCCGCTATTGCTATTGCGGCCATTGTTGCCCAGGTATGGCATACAAATACTATTAATCTCTTCATACTCACCTTGCTCAAACAAGATCAGCAACCCGCCCAAAAAATGTTCCGTGGCAATATCTATCTCCCGCCGACAGTACAGTGGAGAATCTTTGTCAGTCTCAGCCAATGCTGGCGAAAGTTGAGCCGCCGCATATTCCGCCCGCTGCTGCGGATCGCTCAACACCTGATACGCCATCGTAATCAGTTGCTTGCGAGATTCGATCGCCGCATCAGAATACTCTTGCCGAGGCAATTGGAGCAAGCGATCGTGATATGCCTGTTCCAAACCCGATAGATTGCTCTCCGGTACACCTAAAATCTGATAATAATCAAGCGGGATTCGCACAGTTCACCTAGTACACCATGAACAACATAGTTGACAGCTATCAATAAATTGGCACAGCAACGATCGCAGAGGATTGCTTTACCGAACTTTGAACCATATTACTCCACATTTGCCATGATGTTGTCAATTTAGAAATAGAAAGACTCTTCTAGTAGTCTCTGGCGTAAATTGGGGGGCTATTTTGGGAAGAGTTCGGAGTTCGGAGCCAGAACATAGATGATGATTACTTGATTTACGCCACCTAATACCAGTGGCAGATCGGGCATCTAGATTGGTGAGTATTTTAGTTGCATTATCTCCCAGTCTCCCAGTCTCCCAATCTCCCAGTCTCCCATGCTCCCATGCCCCCCATGCTCCCCACCCCTCCCACACTCCCCACCCCCATCTAAATTCCCCCTCCCCCTAGTCACCAGTACCTAAATAGGCGACAATATCGATCGAATACAAGTGGATAAAGCAAACTAATGGTTCAAGAGAGAACTGCACCCGCATTTGAGCCAAAGTCGGGGGAAGTCACTAAGGCAGAAGGCTTGATGTTGTACCGAGATATGATTCTCGGTCGCTTCTTTGAGGACAAATGCGCGGAGATGTACTACCGAGGCAAAATGTTTGGTTTTGTCCACCTGTACAACGGTCAAGAAGCCGTATCCTCAGGCGTGATCAAAGCGATGCGTCCAGGCGAAGACTATGTTTCGAGTACTTATCGCGATCACGTTCACGCCCTCAGTGCTGGCGTACCAGCTCGTGAAGTAATGGCTGAGTTATTTGGCAAGGAAACAGGCTGTAGCAAAGGGCGCGGTGGCTCGATGCACATGTTTTCCAAGGAGCATCGCTTACTCGGTGGCTATGCTTTTATCGCGGAAGGAATTCCAGTTGCAACTGGAGCGGCTTTTGCCAGTAAGTATCGTCGAGAAGCTCTGGGCGAGGCGAGTTCCGATCTCGTATCAGCCAGCTTCTTTGGTGATGGTGCAGCCAATAACGGTCAGTTTTTTGAATGCCTGAATATGGCTGCTCTGTGGAAACTGCCGATGATTTATGTCGTCGAAAATAATAAATGGGCGATCGGCATGTCTCACGAACGCGCTACATCTGTCCCCGAAATCTACAAGAAAGCCGCAGCTTTTGGAATGCACGGTGTCGAAGTCGATGGGATGGATGTTTTAGCTGTCTATGATGCCGCTAAAGAGGCTGTAGCCCGCGCTCGTGCAGGGGAAGGCCCAACCTTGATTGAAGCGATGACCTACCGTTTTCGCGGTCACTCCCTGGCAGATCCCGACGAACTTCGCCCCAAAGAGGAAAAAGAGTTTTGGTTTGCCCGCGATCCGATTACCAAATTTGCCAAGTATTTAATGGCGGAAGGCTTATTCACTGAAGCAGAACTGACCTCGATCGACAAAGAGATCCAAGCTGTCATTGACGATTCAGTCGAATTTGCTGAAAATAGTCCCGAACCAGATCCAGCCGAACTCCGTCGCTATATCTTTGCGGAAGGATAGGTGAATTAATTAATAATTAATAATTAATAATTAATAATTATTAATTGGGGTTTTAGTAAGGTGGGCAATGCCCACCAACTTGGGTTTGCGTAATTTATATCTAATAAATATTTGTATTGAAATTTAGGTGGCTGAATAGATTTAGTCTATGTTCGAGAAACTGTCACCCTTATTATTGCTATTACTCTGCGCTGGCTGTGGCAATTCACAGGCAGATTCAAAGCAAAGTCCAGTATCCATACCTCGATCGAATCTCGCAGCAGTAACCCAAGCCCAAACAGTCGAAATTCATAATGATTGGAACGGCTATTCAGATATCACACCGATCTTACGGCACTATAAACTGCGCTTAGTTAACAAAGATTTAGTCGGTAATGCTCATATTGCTGTCGGTGGATATGGCGCAGGTGGAATTCATCAACAGCGCACAACTAAAGTAAAAATTCCAGCAGTTGTAGCTACTAAATTCCTCACTACTTTAGCAAAAACCCCCCTCCAAGTAGGTATCTACAAACCTTTAATCGCGCATCCTGATGACTATCCTTCGATCGCGATCCAACTCAAAATCGATAAAAAGCAAGTGATTTTTAGTTCCAAATCCCAAGGAGTCGATCGAATCCCGTGGAAGATTGCGATTACTGAAAACAACACAACTAAAGAATATATCAGTAACTCACCAGTTCCCGCTCAAGCTTTGCGCCTCTTGAATACTAGTCTCGATCGATCTGGAGTAGACGGCATTATTCAGCGACGACAACAGCGAAAGAGGAAGTAGCAGGATGGGGCATGTTGAGTGATTTAGATTTCTTGCCACCACGCGCGGAGATTTTGAACTGCTTCGATTTCGTCTTCTTTTGCTTGTTCTAAAAACGTGTACAAACGTTCTTTAGGTACTTGCGGAAATGTCGGGCTAGCTTCAACTTCGACATATACTCGTTCCTGGAGTTGATAGATCCGCCACACCTTGCCATTAAACCGCCAAAATTCTGGTACTCCGAGTTTAGAATAGAATTGATTTTTAGCAATATCAGTATGAGTAATATCGACCTCAACAACTAAGTCTGGCGGTGGATCTTGGCTAAAATCGACCTTGCGTCCTTTGACTAGAGGCTGATTTTGAAGGTAATAAGCATTATCGGGTTCTGCACCTTTTTTGAGATTTGGGTAGTTCATTGTTGTCGAACCCATTGTTTTAATTTTCAACCCCATTACTTCAATTAGTGTCACGATGAAGCGTTCGATTAAACGACCTGAAAATTCATGTAATTCTAAAGGCACAGTAATTTCTAATACTCCATCGTCATAGGTCAATCGTGAACCGCGAGCCTGGGGTAGGGCATCTAGAATTTGGAGATATGCATCCCACGACAAACCGTGTAGTACAACACGTTGTTCCCCGATCGGGTGTAATTCAGATTTTAATTCTGGTGCAGCAACTACCATTGGTGACTCTCCTCATCCTGTAAACACAGATTAGCTTGCGACTTACTTCTAATTATAAATCTACTTGCTAATCATTGAAATGAGCCATCACTTCAGCCAAAAGTGGATCGATCGTCTGAGCCTGAATTTGGTGCGGTGGTTGCCAGTCGATCCATTCATAGCCAAGATGTTCGGTGGAGATGGTGATTGTGGGTGAATCAACCCAGCCCAAGAAAATAATCAGCGTTTTCTCGATGACCTCATCCTGTCCGGCATATTTAGGATGGTAGATCGATCGATATTCAAACCCTGGCTCGACTCTGACGGCACTAGCTGGAATTCCAGTTTCTTCATTCAGCTCTCGGAAGGCACACTCTAGATCCGACTCCCCAGGCTCGATGTGTCCTTTAGGAAGATCGTATCTGTCAGAATGTTTCATCAGCAGAAAAGATTTCTGTGGCTGGGAGCGATTGCCTGTAAATATAATAAATCCACAGGATTTGACTTGTTTCATTTGGGCTAATTTGAAATGATTAGATTATTTTCCGATCGATGTTACTGTTCAATGGAACAACTCACATCTTGCACCAGTTTGAACATACTAGTGATAATCGTAGATCCAGGGTACCCATGAAGGGCACCCC
>JANXVE010000158.1 GCA_025351825.1 Chamaesiphon sp. 341R_metabat_111
GAATTACTCAGTATCGACAAACTCCAGCAACTTAGTACCATCTTCAATCAGAAACATGAATAATCCTGTGCCCCCAAGTAATATCGAATCAGAGGAAAGTATCTTAGGTGGTATTTTGCTAGATCCATCAGCCATCGGACGAGTTGTTGACTTACTGACTCCAGAAGCCTTTTACATTACCGCTCACGCCACAATTTACCGAGCAGCTTTAGATCTTTATCGTCAAGACAAACCTACTGAATTATTCAGTGTCAAGGCATGGCTATCCGACCAGAAACTACTCAAACAGGTGGGCGGTGAAGCTAAATTAATTCAGTTATTAGAGCGGACAGTTTCAGCCGTTAATATCGACCACCTTGCATCATTGGTAGTTGATAAGTACAAGCGGCGCGAATTAATTGCAGCGGGTCACGATCTGGTGAAATTAGGGCACGATACAACTACCGAACTTGAATCGGTATTCGACCAGTCAGAACAAAAGATATTTAATCTGACCACCAATAAGCAAGACCAGTTTAAACCCAAAGTTATTGGTGATTGTCTGGTTGCTGTTTTCACCAAGATTTCACAGGGCAGCGAACCTGCATATCCTACTGGACTGGGAGATTTAGATACCTTGATTGGTGGGTTAATCAAGCAGGATCTAATCATTGTTGCTGCTAGAGCGAGTATGGGTAAAACTTGGTTGGCTTGTCATTTGACGAATCACATTGCGACTACTCAACACAAGCCAGTCGTTTTCTTCAGTGCGGAAATGTCCAGCGAACAGTTAACAAAACGGTTGTTATCGATGCACTCTGGGATTGATTCACATCGGCTGATCCACAATACAATTTATGCGGATGAGTATGAAACCTTGAAACAAGCTTTGGGTAAATTGGGTGAACTTCCCATCATCATTGACGATACTCCTGCTTATGCTCTGACACCTGCTAAGATCCGCTCTGTATTAAGGAAAATCCGCCATGAGCGAGGTGAATTAGGGTTAGTCGTCCTCGACTATATCCAAAAGCTGGGAGACAGGTCTGCGGGGAATAGGGCGCAAGCTGTGGGTAAGTTCTCTGGCGCGTTCAAGGATATAGCGAAGGAGTTTGATGTCCCGTTTGTGGCGTTGGCTCAGATTAACCGTGGGGTAGAAAGTCAGGGCAATAAGCGTCCTGGTATGGCCGACATTAAGGATTCGGGTGATATCGAGCAGGATATGGATTTGGGTTTATTGCTATATCGGGATGAGTATTACAATTCCGATAGCTCAGAGCCAGGAGTGATGGAGATCATCGTTAGTAAAAATCGGAATGGGAGTGTAGGGACTTGTAAGGTTAACTTTGAGCCTAGTGTGGGAAGATTTACAAACTAATTGCCGATGACTTCTCTTCTCCGCCGATCTTGCTCCTGTTTCTCGACTCTCTGGCGTATGTTGAAATATTCTGTTGATGCCCTATTCGCTTCTGCCCTGATCTCCGATCGACTACTTTCTGCATTTTGACTCTCTCCCAGAATAGACATGACTTTCCTTCTTGTAGGTTTATCCAGGTTGAGAAACCATTTGATAAAACTTCCTTTCATTTTTTTTGCTGACCTAACATTGTCATGAGCGACTGCACAAGAGGGACATACATATGTATAATGATAAGATATATTATATCCATTGTTTATCTTATCATCAGCAAAAATTTTTATTGAATTCGCACATTGATTGCTAGAAGGATCTTGGTTGACGAGGCAGTCTAGCAGTGATGATAACTCATCACTGCTAGACATCAATGAAACAGCCACAGAACCTGGATATCCTGGAATCATTTCACCCATTGATGTTAGCCAGGGAAACTTAGACTGTAATAGTGAGTGATAATACCGAGCATAAATGCAATTATTCAAAGAATTATCCGAACCTATTTCGGATTTAATTTCGTTCTCATCAAATCCCATTTGCTCGTAATATTCGGATGATCTAGTATCTTTCTGGCAGCTTTTAGCCACCTCAGTTAGTAAACTCATATCCACTTGGGCTGAAGCACTTTGAGGTTTTACGAACAGAGCAGCGTAAGTTGCTAACATTACCATTGAGACTTGAAGTGTGAGCTTTTTCATTATGGATTTTCTCCTTTAATTACATTTTCCAAATTATCCGAATCCCTTTTGATTGGGACTTTAGATTGCCAAGGCTTGGCACTATTGACTGAATTAGCATCCTGATTTATCGGATCTTCCTGATGCTTGTATTTTTCTGGCAAAGATTTTTTATCTGGCGTTGTTGTGGTTGTCTGTTGGCTCCGTTTTATTCTAATTCCAGCTTGTCTAGATTGTTCGAGCCGCAGGGCTGTTAAACGTTCCCTCTTTTGCCTCCTAGCTTCTAATCTTGCCTGCTTTGTTTGAGCCTCTGCTTTTGCTCTAATCGAAGCTTGGACTGTTTGTTCTAACCGCAGTGCTGCTAGACGTTCTCTCTTTTGCCCCCTAGCTTCTAATCTCGACTGTTCCAGTGCGGCGGCTTCGTTTGCCCTACTTGCGGCTTGTCTAGCTCGTTCAATCCGAAGATCTTCTTCTCCTTCCCTTTCCCTCTTTTGTTTTTCAACTTCACTTTGTTCCTGCTCCTTTTCAGCCATTTGCTGTTCACGTTGTTTCTCCTCTGCTTCCGCAACAGCTTGTTTTTCTTTTGCTGCTAAGGCTGATTGACGCTCATGTTCTTGCTTGAGTAATTTCATCTCGGCTCGATCTGCTTTTTCAATCTCGGCTCGATTAACTTTTTTCGTATCCTTTACTGTACCTTTACATCCATTACTACTTGAGGAGGACGGATAGCAATTTTCTGAATTAGTGACTGGAGGATTAGGTGATGGAATTGGGCTTGAATAAGGCGGAATAATTGGCGAGGAAGAAGTGAGAGATTGCTTTTGGCTGAGTAAATTCACTCCAGTCGCAGTAATAGCCAAACATCCCAGTCCCCAAGCCATCAAAACTTGCCAGTATTTTTGAGGATTCTGAATCTGTTGAGGCAAAAATTGAAGTAGTTGAATGAGATAAGACGGATTTGGTGTCGGTGGAACTGTTTTTCCACTGGGAGTTTTTTTGCCTGTAGAACTACCAGAAACGGGAGGAAAGATATCAACACCCAGTGTTGCTGCTCTCTGGCACCAGTAGCATTTGCCATGATTTCGGCGGTGGTGATGACTATCTGAGTTCTGACAGACAATTAAATCTTCAAGTCCAATTTTTAGAGCCGTGCGCCATTCTTGAGCAGTGGGGCGTAAATGGGGTGCAGCGTGTCCATCATTGAAGCATCTGAGCAAACATTGCTTAATTGCTGGATGAACAACATCGAGAGAAATAGTATTTTGGCTGGTACGGATTAAATTATTTTTTCCTCCATACCACAAGCCCTGACGGATTAATTCTGTTTGCTCTGGGGACTCACCTACACCGAGCCATTGTCCTGAAAAGGGATGATAGCCAAATAATAGATAATGAATCAGTACACCTAGCCGAAATCGATCGTGAATTTCGGTTTGATAGGTAGCAGAGAAGTTTTTACCTAACAGTTCGACAGGTGTAAAACCTTCTGAACCAACATTGCAGAGATAAACTTCACCAGTGTGAGGAGCGCATACTTGAAATGAATCAGTATCAATGACCGCAACCAAAGCACGGTCATTTACTAGAATATTTTGTGGCTTAATATCTCCTAAAACATAGCCCTTTTCATGAATTGCCTGAATAATCCAAGCAGTATTTAATGCTGTGATATGAAGATAATGCCAATTGAAACCAGGAGCTTTTTTCTTCCGCAAGCGGGGGTTATAAACGGTGTGAAGTTCTCGACTGTCACAAATGGCTGACATCAAAAAGCCTACAACCGCACCACTTTGGTCTTGCAATAGATCCAGGGGAAAAGCAATAGAAATATGATGTTGACTTGCCATCGGGTCTACTGGTGGATTTGCCAGCATCACCTTTAGCTTCTCGATTCTTTCTAGAGTTGGATTGTGGTAAATTTTCGCCAGATAGCCACTCAGGCTTGTTTCTGAAACTATGCCTTCACCGCTACTAGCAATCTGTTTGCCTAGAGCAACAGGTTGATTATTACTAGCGCGAATCAAGACGGCGATCATAGCAGCATAAGAATAGGGTTTTATCGTCGTCAGTGCGGGTATTTAGCCTGTCAGAATTGAGGAAGGTCATTGGATACTCATCTTCCTGTTCTGGATACTTGGTTTCCCGCAGATACTCCTCTAGCGGTTGAAAAAATGGCGGAAAGGGTGTCCAATCGCTCATCCTAATTGCCACTCGCTCCAAACCATCAGTTGCGGCACAAATAAAATCTGGTTTACCCGATCTCAAACATACCTGCATTGCCGTTAGGGCAGTGGGTGAAGTGACAAATGTTGTCTCATTTAAGTATTCCCCTTTATCTGGCGAAAACAACAGTTGCAAATCTTCATTTTGACAACGCAGAGTAATAAATCCATCCCCAATCTGCATGGCTATCACCCAGTTGGGAGTAGCCACAACAACTAAAAGCGTACAAGCCAAATCATCAATAGAGTAACCACCTTCGATTGCTTGTGCTTGCAAAGCCGTCACTACTTTATTTACAGTCTTGACGAAAAGTTTTCGGGCTTCTGCTTCAGTAGGAGATTTTGGGATTAATTTCTCAAATTTCTTTCGTTTTTGTAACCATTGTTCAACACCTGTCAGGTATTCCAGCACTGTCTTGACTGCCAACTTCGCGCCCACTTCTGCATATTTAGCACTCCCAGCACCATCTGCTACTGTACCAATAATTATTTCATTCAGAATTTGATAGTCACCGTAATCTTGACAGGGCAACTGTTGCTTTTGATGACTAGTTCCTGTGGCAGAACGAGCGATTGCTTTCCAAGGCATATAATTTTTCTCTTCTAGTTGGTGATTCGACCCCAACCCACAGGTGGTAGCGCAATCATCGTTCCCCCTACTTGGCTGCTAGAAACCCGTTTCATGGAAGTCGAGAGCCATTGGAACATAGATTTAAAATCTAAGCCATCTAGCAACACAGGTGGACGTTCGGATGGCGTAATTTGTCTGAGAGTATTCATATCCGCGCCCTCCACTCCGACTGCAAAGAACAAAAGTCTACGCTCTCGCTCCGCTTGACTAACTCGTTGAGCGGCAATGTGCCAAATATCAGTTGGTGCGCCATCGGTGATCAGAAACACCCAAGGACGATAA
Source organism: Chamaesiphon sp. 341R_metabat_111 (assembly GCA_025351825.1). Lineage (GTDB taxonomy): Bacteria > Cyanobacteriota > Cyanobacteriia > Cyanobacteriales > Chamaesiphonaceae > Chamaesiphon. The sequence goes on from JANXVE010000158.1 coordinate 5,206, forward strand.
TATTGAATGCCATTATTTTTGTAAATTTCCTTGCGGTCTTCCAACAAATCTAAAGCGTAATTAATTGCCTCACCCATTGGTGTAACACCATCGGCGATCAGCCTGGGCGGTGTCAAATTATCGATAGTTGCAAAATCTTGAGCTAACCGCACTGGTCCAAATGTGACCATAGCTACTTCCACCCGCAGCGATGCCTGCTCATCCATTGATACTTCCTCACGGAAAGCAGCAAGCCCTGTATTTAGAGCATCGATCGGCGCACCAGACATTGAGCCAGATGTATCGCACAACAAAATCACTGGACAACGTGGTTCAGGGTTGTCTACAAATTCAGGCATTCCTACGGGCATTCGATTACTCCATTTTAGGGTTTGGCGAGAACAACAATTTTCAGTTCAAATTGAGAACATCAACATACTCATGCTTTTTCAACTTTTGCAGAAGAAATTACTAATTGCAAAGCTTGTTCTGTCCTAATTTCAGCCTTCACACAAAATTTCTCTGTTTTGGCATGTTTGTATCTCCTATCTAGCTTTCCCCACAATATATAGAAAATATCACTACAAATCGAATTCTCAAGGCTCGTTCAATTGGAACTCACGTATCCTTGCAATGCTTTATGTTGTAGAATACATGTACAACGTAAAGCATTGCTTTGTTAAAGAGTTTTGTTGTAAATGTATATGATAATACAGGGTTTAACGATTATCTAACCCTACCGCCCCAAGCAATTAGTGCGATGAATCTACCACAGTATTCCAATGCTTCCGTCAGACTAGCTGATGGTTCAGAAACGATGTTGTCGATTCACTCTGCTACGATTATTTGGGACGATCTAGAACTGATAGTTCCAGTTTTAGCTGCGGGAGTCAAACCATTGATTGGTACATCTTTGATGGATGGCTATCATCTATCAATCTATTTTCAGATCGATGGTGTTGTGAATTTAACTGCAATATCTTAACGTGAGTTTGAAGATAGCTAACTCACATTATTCTGGTTTAACCGTCACGATGCCATAGGCATTGGATGATAGGTATTTACAGGCGGCTAATTGAACGGTTTTGGCATCTAGAGCTTGAATTTGTTGAGGATAATTTAGGGCTGGAGTCAGATCGCCGACTACAGATTGATAATAACCGTAAAGATCCGCTCGGTCGCTTGGTGTTTCTAGTCCAAAGATATAGCGGTTGGCAACTTGGCGGCGGATGCGGGAGATTTCGGCTTCAGTGGCTAGGGTATTTTGGAGCTGGAAGATATGCTCGGCAATAATTTTTTCGACTTCGGCGAGGTTTTCGCTGGGTAACTGAGCACTGAGATAAAATATCCCCTGAACGCGGTTACTCATATTGCTAACGCTAATATTATTTACCAGTTGGCGTTCTTCGCGGAGTTCTTTGACTAGGCGGGAGGTGCGCCCTGAAGCGAGGATGGCGGCGAGAATATCTAGCGGATAAGTTTCGGATAAATTCATCAATCCAGGTACTCGCCAGACCATAATCAGTCTGGCTTGCTGTAGACTCGGATCGACATGCTCTTGACGCACGATTTGCGCGAATGGCTGTTCGGGCATGGGGTTGGACTTTTTGCCCACAAATTCTGCGGTCGGAATATTGCCACTTTGAGCCGCAAACCCATCAGCGACGATATCAATTAATTCTTCGACGGGTAGATTGCCAACGGCTACCGCTGTCATCGCCGTTGGCTGATAATTAGTCGCGTGGAAATACCGCATCTGCTGGGGCGTAACGCCCTCAATTACGGCTTCTGGGCCTAATACTGGTCGTCGATATGGTAACTTGGCAAATGCTACTTCGATCGCGTGTTGATAGATCCGCCGTGAGGAATTGTCATGGGATCTACGGATCTCTTCTAGTACCACCAATTTCTCGCGCTCAAAGTCATCATCAGGAATGCGCGGATTTGTGACAACATCAATTTGGAGTGGAGCTAAAGCTGCAAAATCCTTGGGCGCGGTAGTGATGTAATAGTGGGTATAATCATGGCTGGTTGCGGCATTTGTCACCGCACCACGTTCTTCAATTCGTCGCTCGAATTCTCCGGCGGCTAGGCGAGATGTTCCTTTGAACACCATGTGTTCGAGAAAGTGTGCCATCCCATTAATCGCATCAGTTTCTAGAAAAGAACCAACATTCAGATAGATGTTCAGATTTACCGCCTCCACAGGCATCTGTTCGGCAATAATCGTCAATCCATTTGGCAATGTCTTAACTGTCGGGCGATTAAGCTGGGTAGTCACTTTGATGATGGGTTTAATTGAATATCTTCAAATGTATTATATTTGCTGGCACAAAGGGGGATTTTTAAGTATTTCGATGCTGGCTAGGACACAAACCCGACTTTTCGGAAAAGTCGGGTTTGTAGCAGCAATAGTCTTATTTTCCTAATCTCCTTAGCGATTGCCATACATCAAAAAAATCGCTAACAATCCCAGCCATAGCAAAAAATTATACCGAGTTAGTTTTAGAGCTTGCTGAATAATATCAGCGGTAATTGGCTGTAGATCCTCACCCAGCAGTGGTTTCTCCTGAACTTGTCCCTGGTAATAATTTATTCCACCAACCTGCACCCCCAGTGCGGCAGCATAGGCGCACTCACTCCAACCAGAATTGGGACTGGGATCTCGATTTGCATCTCGTAAACACAGTCGCCAGACAGTCAGCGGTTTTCCAGAAATGATACTTATTGTCAGCACACTCAGCCGACATGGTAGCCAGGTGAGCAGATCTTCAGATTTGGCACTAAACCAGCCTAAATCGGCGTATGGCTCGCGGCGATAGCCGACCATCGAATCTAGAGTGCTTGCGGCTTTGTATGCCATTGCCAGCGGTACAGCTCCTACTGCGGGGATAAATAAACCGACGATCGCATAGAATAGTGGAGCCATTACCCCATCGATCGCATTTTCAGTAATCGTCTCAAAAATAGCTCGATCGATCTCCGCCACATTCAGCTTATCCGTATCCCTGCCCACATACATGCTCAATCTCGATCGAGCCAAGCTCAGATCCTCAGGATTTACTGCTGACAGGACATCCTCTGCCGCCTGCCGCAGACTTCTACCTGCAAAACAACTTGCCAATGCGATCGATTGCACCCC
>JANXVE010000027.1 GCA_025351825.1 Chamaesiphon sp. 341R_metabat_111
AGCATTTATTTACCAGAACGCAACTAATCTAAAATTTGAATCATACTTACTTAGTGTTCCCCGCAATTCCACCCGAATATCACCCAGTCTCGATGTATACTAACCAATTGAAAGTCGCGCATTTTTAAAGCTCTTGCAACGCATCACTATTACCCCCAGTCAAGTCCACGACAACCAGATCGCGCTCACTACCGAACAGCATCACTATCTGACTCATGTGATTCGGCTGCGTACTGATGACGAATTTGAAGCGATTGATGGTACGGGAGCCTGCTATCTTGCCGCAATCACCGCAACGGGTGCCCAAGTTATTCGGATCGCGATTGCCATCAGTCCAGAATTTTTCCAGCCGATCGTTCTGATCTGCGCTCTGCCCAAAGGTAATAACTTTGACGATCTCGTGCGTGCTTGTACAGAGCTGGGTGTAACGACAATCATTCCGGCAATTAGCGATCGAACCCTGCTCAATCCCAGTCCTCAAAAGCTCCAGAGATGGCGCAAAATTGCTCAGGAAGCCGCCGAACAATCAGAAAGATTAGTTGTGCCGACAATTGAGGAACCACAGGCATTAAAGACTATTTTTGGAGGACTGATCGATCCTGCTGCTAAATATCTGTGCGAAGCTAGAGGCGAACATCCTCATTTGCTCACTATTCTCCAATCTACTGAAGCTACCGATTTACCTATTATCATCGCGATCGGCCCTGAAGGTGGTTGGACAGATGGCGAAATAGAATTAGCGATCGAGCATGATTTCCAATTGGTATCCCTGGGAGCGAGAATTCTCCGCACTATTACCGCCCCAATTGTCGCACTATCGATCGTCTGTGCGGCGATCGATAGTGCCAGAAATATTGACTGAAATTGAGGCAGGGATCTGGTTTAATCACAGCTTATCGCAGTTTGAAGATGACTATTGTTAGGCGTAGATCCAGGGTGCCCATTGAGAGCACCCCTACAAGTTATCTGTAGGGGTGCCCTTAATGGGTACCCGAAGATTTCTACTAATTACTAATATCTTTAGTATTGGCTGAGAATCCAACCTACAGCGTCAACGATTGAGCGTCGGTTTGAATCAATAGAGCTAAATCCTTGAGGAAATTAGCTGCCTCTGCACCATAGATCACTCGGTGATCGGCGGTCATATTGACCTGCATTTGGCGACGGATGGCAAACGTGCCTTCTTCGCTAGCGACTACTTGGGGATGGGAAGCACCGACGGCTAGAATCGCGCCCGTACCTGGGGGGAGGATAGCATCAAATCGATCGACACCGAGCATTCCGAGGTTGGAGATGGTAAAGGTGCCAGAGCTGTATTCCTGGGGCTGCAACTGCTTGATCCGCGCTCGATCGACTAGATCTTTCCACATGCGGGAGAGGGAGTAGAGATCGAGTTTGTCTGCACCTTGGAGGACGGGGGTAATCAATCCACCATCAGGCATAGCGACGGCGACGGCGATGTTGATGGAGCCTGGATGACTGACTCCGGCATCGCTATAGCTAGCATTGACTGTAGGGTGTTTGGCGAGGGTGATGGCGACTGCTTTGGCGAGTAGGGCTGTCATGGTGACACCTTTGGATTTGACTTGCTTGTATAGTTTGTCAAGGTTGTTGGTTTCGATCGTATAGCCAACGCGGAATGTTGGGATCGACAAGCTGGCAATCATGTTGCGGTTGACCGCAGCTTGGAGCGTATTGAAGGGAACTACTTGAGCTGAAGGGACGTTGACGGGGAGGCTTGGAGCTGATGGAGCTACTGGAGCTGCTGGAATTACTGCGGCTACTACTGGAGTTGCGGGGACGCTTTGAATGGTCGCGACTGGTGGTTTGCCTGCTGCTGCGCTGACATCTTCAGCCGTGATTCGACCATTTGGGCCACTACCGTGTAGAGTTTCGACGCTGACACCATATTCTTTGGCTAGTTTCCTAGCGCGGGGTGATACTACTGGTCGATCGCTTCTCAGGCTTGTCGCTGCTTGCGCTACAGGCATTGCTGGGGTCGCAATTGCTGCTGGTGCAGGTGCGGATGCAGTCGCCGCAGGTTGAGATTTCCCTAGTGCTTGCTGCTTGGCAATTTCAATCTCAGCTTCGGTTTCAGCTACATACGCGATCGCCGATCCTACTGTTGCCGACTCACCAGCTTGGACGATAATAGTCGCCAGAAACCCAGCATAAAAGGTTTCAACATCCATGTCTGCCTTGTCGGATTCCACCACGACAACGATTTCACCTTTTTCGACTTTCTCCCCTGGTGCTTTTTGCCAGGAGACAATCTTGCCTTCAGTCATGGTGGAACTTAGAGCAGGCATGAAGACTTCGCGTATTGCCATGATGGATATTCTGGGATCGAACAGATTAGGTTGAGCTTGCAGGTTATTATTTTAGCCTAATTGGGAGTACGGGGGCATGGGGGTATAGGGACGTGGGGGCACGGGGGCATAGAAGAAATATTGAGAATGTGTCTTTGCTCCCACGCTCCCGCGCTCCCACACCCCCACGCCCCCGCGCTCCTAAATATTCCCCCGAATCTCCATCACAACGCCATCATGTAGGAGGACTTCAACGTTCATTTTGGCGATTAAATTATCGCCAAGCTTGACATTGAAGTAACCTTCTACTTGACCTTGATTGACTTCTTGTTTGAGTTCGAGAAATTGAACCTGTTGAAGCTGTTGGAGCGCGGCATTTTTTTGTTCTAGCAATTCTCCTTTTTGCTGATTGACTTGCATTTGGATGCTCTCAATCTGCTGGACTACTTGAGGTCCTGGTGGTTGGAGATTTTGCTTCTGGATTTCGGCAACTGCTCTCTGTCCTTGCATTTCGAGGTTTTGCAGTTGACCGTCGAGTTCGCTGATTTGGGTTTGTAATAGTTGCTGGGTTTCGTCTTTCCAGCGTTGAGTCACGACAGCTTTGATGGCGACAACCCGCTTGAGTAATAATTGAGAGTCTGGTAGATCCATGATTTAGGTAATTTTGGTAACTAGTGGCTATTGGTTTAGTGGCTAGTGGGATCCCCCATACCCTATTCCCTGCTGGCACGATTAGCGTGCAAACATCTCGTCAATCATACCGTGATACCGTTCCATCACGACTGGACGACGGATTTTCATGGTTTGGGTGAGGAGTCCATTTTCGATCGAGAATGGCTCTGCGATCAGCTTGATTACAGCGATCTTATCATCAGCTCGATAGCCAGGACGGTTCTTGACTTCACGACTGAGTTCGTCGCGGAATAGATCGAGGATTTGGCTGTTGTCTGGATTTGTAGCTGATTCTAATGGTAAGTTTTGGCTGTTGAGCCATACTTGCAAAGTTTCAGAATTGGGGACAATTAGTGCGCCGAGAGATTTTTGGTCTTGACCGACGAGGACGATTTGGCTGATATACTGACTACGAAGACAGGCATCTTCGATCGGGGTGGGTTCGATATTTTCACCGTTACTCAGAACGATTGTATCTTTAGCCCGTCCGGTAATGGTTAGATCGTTATTAGGTGTGAGCACGCCCAAGTCACCACTATTAAACCAGCCTTCGGGATCGATCGCTTTGGCTGTAGCTTCAGGATCGCGATAATATCCCTGCATTACTTGTGGCCCACGCAGTAATACCAATCCTTTTTGCCCAACCGCAACTGGTTCGCTAGTTTCCACATCGACAATTTTGATTTCCGTACCTGGAAGTGGCTTCCCAGAAGTGAGTCGAACATTTTGCCACGGGCGGCGGACATGGGTGATGGGGGAGGTTTCTGTCAACCCATAGCCAACCAGCACATCAATCCCGACGATTTCAAAAAATAGATCTAGATGCTTGGCAAGGGAACCCCCACCGCTAATTATGTTCTGAATTTTGCCGCCAGTTGCTGCCCGAATTTTGGTATAGACGAGCTTGTCTGCGATCGCGTGCAGGGGGGCGAGAATGGACATCTGGGCACGAGCTTGCAATTTTTGACTCAAACTAGGTTCGAGACATTCCAGGCTCAATCCTTGGACTATTCGCCGTGCTTCGATATATTTCTTGCTCAAATCCAGGCAGGTATTTACCAGTTTTTGCTGACTGCTAGACTGTTCGCGAAATTGCTTCTGGATGCCCTCATACAGCGACTCCAACAGGCGGGGAACTACGACGATACACTTGGGTTGGTAATCCTTCAAATCTTGCTTGAAATAGCGAATATTGGTGTAGATCTGGGTGCAACCCTGGGAGAGCAGATAATATTCACATGATCGCTCATAGCTATGCCAGGAGGGCAGAATACTCAATACTTCTAAGCCTGGATAACCTGGAATTACCGTCCCACAGGTATTAATCTGGTGGAGGAGGTTGCCATGTGTGAGCATCACGCCCTTGGGATTGCCAGAAGTGCCTGAAGTATAGATCAGTGTGGCTAAATCTGTTTTCTCGATCGCAACTGGTGCAAAGGTTGCACTTCTACCAAGCTCGATCGTCTGAGTAAAGTTGATGGTCTTAATCGGCAGATCTAGATCGGAATTTTCATCAGACAATAAGATAATTAGATTAATTGATAGATCTACTAATCTGCTGCTTAATTTTTTGAGCGTTTTGATATCCTCAACTACTAATACTTTCGCGCCGCTATTTTCTAAAATTGACACTAATTCTTGGGTATCAGCCTGAGAACTTCGCACGGCATTGAATGCACCCATCAACATGATTCCCTGGTCGGCAATCAACCATCTGGGGCTATTATCAGCAAATAGAGCGACTGCTGTATGCGGCTCTACCCCAAGACTTTGTAAGCCAGTAGCAAACAATTTGATTTGAGTCGCAACTTCTTGATATGTCAGACTAATTGATGGTTTACTATGGGGTGAGTTTAAAGCAATTACCGATCCAGCTTTAGCAGCAACGATCGACCACATTTGAGGCAGCGAATTAAGCTGGCTATAATTTATAGTTAGCTTGAGATTCTGCCGTTCTCGATCGGTCATTGCATAAGTATCATTAGCCAGTTTAGTAATTGTCATCATAGTTTCCTGAATGAATATCTGATTCGGCTTGCCCGATATCTATAGATTAGCTGCTGTTTGAACTCAAGGATCGATCGACTGTGACAGAATATCAGGTGGCTAGGATAAGTTCACATGTCGAACACCATGCTCTGGATAGTCAAGGCGATCGAATCTGAATTAGTTCGATTTTCTTCCCTCAATCCCGCTCTTTTCAAAAGTAGAGTCGAGCAATTTATCGAGCGTTGTGAAAGTAGATTGGAGCAGGAACAATTGTTTTGAACACTTTTCGCTTCAATCCAGCATTGTCTGTAAAACGGGTGCTAATGCTAATAGTGGCAAGTTCCTTTTCCGCGATCGATTGGACAATTTTTTGATATCAATGCTATCATTTAATTAAATCAACCACTTTACTACGACGAGTGATACATGGCTAATCTAATTGTGCGGAATGTTGATGATGCGATCGCCAATGCCCTCAAAGTGCAAGCTAGCAAGCACGGCATCAGTGCTGAAGCAGAGCATCGGCGCATCTTAGCACAAGCATTGCTTCACCCCAAGAAAAGACCCTTTCTTGAAGCTCTGAGTCAGATTCCCGATGTCGGTACCGATGCTGATTTTGCACGGGTTCAAGATCTGTCAGCCACAAACCCCCTCGACTGATGTACCTACTCGATACTAATGTTATTAGCGAACTACGAAAACGAGATCGAGCAAACCCTGGTATCGCACGTTTTTTTCGTAAAATTGACGAACGGGAAGCAATTTCTTATCTTAGTGTGATTACGATCGGTGAACTGCGGCGTGGAGTTGACATCATTCAACATCGGGGCGACTTTGCTCAAGCTAAGTCCTTAGAAACTTGGTTAGAAACCATTCTCGATCGTTACGCTGAAAACATCCTTGATTTTGGTCGAGAAGAGGCTCAGATTTGGGGTCGGTTGCGTGTCCCTCACCCTGAAAATGCTTTGGATAAACAGATTGCCGCGACAGCACTAGTGTATGGCCTAACCCTAGTTACCCGCAATGTAAAGGATTTCGTGGCTACCGGAGTAACCCTGATCGACCCTTTTGAGTAAGCGACGATTGAATAGACATTCGATCCAGTGAAATTGACTGACTAATTCATCAATTGCTTATCTCACATCTTGCACCAATACTAATAAAAGCAGAAATCTTCGGGTACCCATGAAGGGCACCCCTACAGAGAACTTGTAGGGGTGCCCCTTGTGG
>JANXVE010000049.1 GCA_025351825.1 Chamaesiphon sp. 341R_metabat_111
TGAATTAGATCTGCCCCGTCAGCCAAACTGGTCGCCAGTTCAGTGTTTGAGCGTCAGCGATTGTTTTACCAGTAAATTATTGGCTAATGCAGATCGCTATAACGATTCGAGCGTTCACTCACGAGATCTCATCGATCTGGCTCATTTGCGATTGGCAGGTTCGATTCCAACTTCGGCAATTGCCAAATCTGAAGCTGCTTATTATCGAGCCATGCCTGCTTTAACTGATGCTTTAACTCAATTTCAACGCGATCGCGACTGGCGGTTTGATTGTTACGAGCAGCTAAATATATCACCCATCGATCGTGCGCGAACGATCGATGGGATCGATTTGTTAGCCCTTGATTTTGGTTTGAGTTTGACCGATCGAACGATTGCTGAATCTAGGGATCTGGGTGGGGGTTGATATGCCTAAGAACACCGGACACAACTGCGATCGATGCTCCAAAATTACCGCCGCCCAAGCGCGAGAGAAAAGCTGCTGGGAGGACAATCGCTGTCCCGACAGGCGATCGTATCATCGCAATAAAGCGGCTACGGCAATCCGGCGGAAGGAACAGCGGCAAGATGCCGCGATTAACCAAGAGACAGGCTTTGGTACCAAGGCAACAGACTCGATTGTCCCGAATGTTTATGCGGCGGAATTATGCCTGTGGGTCAATCGATCGAATAACACCATCCATGCGATCGGAGCGAGGCTCTACTGTGGATCGGTGCTGACGGATCGAATACAGGCGATTCATTGTCTGGGGCTGACAGAAGCTCAACTGAAGCAAACAGGGAGGAATATTCTCTCTGCACTATCCGCCCAGCATGACGGGGTTGCCCTGGCTAAATTTCGAGTGATTAGGGAATTTGATAGCACTCTTTGTCCGTTAGCTGACTGCCGTGAATATGGATAATAATCAACAATTAACTATCTGGACGTACCTCGATCGGGTGGTTACAGATCCGGTTGCGGCTAATACGATTGACTTGAGTAATTGGATTGGCGCGCTCGATCTAGAACCCGCTGGTGAGGCTCTGGTTACTTGGGCGGGTAGCTATCGCGATCGGGCGATCGAACTTCTCGATGGGTGGCTGGTGCGATCGTTTTTAGTCGCGGGGGAATTAGTTGAGCCAGAATACGATCGAGCTATTTTCGACGAGTTGGTGTTAGGGCGGATGGAATGGGATCTGGGGGATTTGGTGGAGACAATTGAGGTTGAGTATCCAAATGAGCGACAGGCGGCACCTGCAATTACTTTGGTGAGTAAAGATGCCGCGCTGGAACTTGCGGATCTTCAAACTGCTTTAGATGTAGCCCACGATGAAAGTGTGTCTGAGTGGGGTGCGGCGATTTCGCTCCGGCTGGATGAGTGGGAGCAACCCCAGCAGTCGGTGGGGTTGCTGGAGTTGCAAAAGTCAGTTGAGATGCCGCTGGTACAAGTTTGGCTGGGTCTGTTGCTGAATGGATTTACGATCGAGCAGCGTGGTGATTTCTATGATGCAGCGCAGGTCTGGGTGATTCGTTAGCGCGGTAAATCCAAAATTATAGTCAGAATAGCAACCAACCAAGAACACAATCTACAATCCACATTTATTTATGGGAACTCAAAAAAAATCTGCTTGTCAAAGTTGCCCCTGGCTGATCGATCGCCGCAATACTTATTTCAAGCCGGATTTACTTCGGCGTACAGTAGTTGCCGACCACTTGGCTGAAAGACTCCACCATTGCCATAGTCATAAAGAAACCTTTTGCACCGGACATCTCGCCTATCTCCAGGCAACGCCAGAGGGAATCGAGGGCAGTATGCTTGGGCGAATGGCAATCCGGCTAAACATCCTCGATCCCGCCGCAATCCCGCCGCTTGAAGTATTCAACTCATTGGATGAAATGCTACAAGATCACGAGGATATGTTTCAAGAATCCAATCCAATCCAATAATCTAAATCTATGCGAAACCTGCTCATCGTCGAATCTGCTGGCAAAATCAAAAAGCTCAAGAGCATTCTCGGATCGGATTGGGATGTGAAAGCTTCGATCGGGCATATCCGCCAACTTGCTAGTGATGGGGACGGTTCGTTAGGATTCGACTTGGGTACAGAGAAGATCGATTGTCGTTACATCCCCCGTGACGATCGTGCCAAACAAACAATTTCAGGGCTAATTGCCGCTGCCGATCGAGCAGATCGAGTATTTATCGCTTCAGATCCAGATCGAGAAGGCGAAGTCATCGGCTGGCATATCGCCCAGGTATTGAAGCTGAAGCAGCCCCAGCGGGTTGTCTATCAAGAAATTACCGAGTCCGCAGTCAAAAAAGCGATCGCCAGTCCGCGATCGCTCGATATGGCTCTAGTCGAAGCAGGTAGATGTCGCGACTGTCTGGATAAATTAGTAGGCTACAAAGGCTCGCCCTTAATCTGGCGACTGAACAATGGCGCGAAAAGCGTCGGGCGGGTGCAGTCGGCAACCCTACATCTAGTCTGTCAACGAGAGCGAGAAATTAAAGCCTTCACGCCACAGGATTATTGGTCGGTATTTGTAGACTATGCCGAAGGATTTAGAGCCTTTTACAACGGCACAGCTCAAGCTGTCACTCCAGCAGTAGATGAGGAAACTAGCGATGATGCTGGAGCAGTAGAAAAAGTCGCCGAATCAACGCGAGTATTGAGTCAAGCTGAAGCCGATAGGTTAGTTGAGATCGGCAAAGCCAACCCCCATCAGGTTAAAACAATTGAAGGTAAACTTGCACCCAAAAAGCCACCCGCCCCATTTATCACCTCCTCACTCCAGCAAGCCGCAGGTTCACGGTTGAAGTTCTCTCCCGAACATACGATGTCAGTTGCTCAGAAGCTCTATGAGGCGGGGTTAATCACCTATATGCGGACTGATTCGGTCGAACTCAGTCAGGACTTTTGTAAAGCTGCACGAGAGTGGTTACTTGCTCACGATAAAGATAATGTGCCGAGTAAAGTCGCCAAACAAAAGAGTTCCAAAGACGCTCAGGCAGCCCATGAAGCGGTCAGACCGTCCGATCTCACTAAAGCTTCCAGCGAACTCAAACAGCAGCTCTCCGAGGATGAATTTTCGCTGTATCTAATGATTTGGATGAGATCCATTGCTTCTCAATGCAAACCCGCCCAAATTCGGAAAACCACGATCGTGACTCAATCTGGTGAGATTCAGTGGCAAGCTAGAGGGCAAATGTTAGAGTTTCCTGGCTATGCCAAGTATTGGAAGGATATTAGTGGCGATGCGGTGCTGCCTAGTTTGCAGCCACAGCAACCACTCACAGCAGCGAATATCGGTCACGAGCAAAAGCAGACTCAACCACCACTACGTTATTCTGAGCCTAAGCTCGTGCAACTGATGGAACGGCGGGGGATCGGTCGTCCTTCAACTTACGCGCCGACGATTGCTACGCTCAAGCAGCGTAAATATGTGGAGCTGGTGAAGGGCAAGGTACAGCCGACGGCGGTGGGATTGCAAGTGGATGATTTTATGATTCAAGCTTTACCCGAATTAATTCAATCAGAATTCACCGCTCAAATGGAAGCAGAACTCGATGCAATTTCCAAAGGGAAACAAGAGTGGCAAAGTTACTTGATTGGGTGGAATCAAAGTTATTTTGTACCAGCATTAAGCAAGGCTACCAAAAATCTGCCAGCATAAGATTATGGATCGTTCCAAGGTAAGGAGCTGGAGAAATCACGTTTTAAATGTCCGACTTGCAGTAAGCCGATGTCCAAAGTACCTACCAAGAAGGTAAAGAAGGGCTATTTTCTCAAGTGTGAGGTTGGATGCAAGGATGGCGAGGGGAAAGGGTTGGTGCTGTTTTGGTCGGATCGAGCTGGTGAATGGCAGTTGCCACAGGTTAAGACCGAGCGGTCATCGCCTGCGAAGCTCACCGAACATCCTTGTCCGGTTTGTCAAAAGCCGTTGGAGGAATATGGTTATATGAAGGATGGGCAAGCAAAATCGATGTTGCGGTGTTCGGATGCAGTTGCTAGGAGTAAGCCCAAGCATCAGGATGTTGCCTATTTTCGGGGTAATGAGGGGCTGTGGTGGAGTCCAAAATTGGGTAATCTTGGTGGGGATGCGGCTAAATAGGCTTGATAACAGTACCTTAAATTCAAGTCAAAACCGCAACCAGATTAACATTGTAACCGCACCTATCAACCAAAAAAATCCCATGACAATGTACTCGTTAATTGCTCTATTTCTTCGCTCTCTGGCTCTTTCTTTCTCTCTGTAAATCTGTTCTTGTCGTTCGAGTAATCCTTTGATCTCGGTTAACCGTAGAATGATATTACGAGAGGCTACACCAACGCTGAGTTGCTCGGCTAGAGCATCATCATTTTGTCCAGCGCGTTCGATCGAGCTGTGACGAAGATCGTGTTCTACCAACATTCGCTCGACTTCGGCTCTCAATTCAATTTGCTGTTGGCGTTGGGGGTCGGGCTGTTCGTTACGGCTTAAAATTCGATCTAGCTGTTGTCTAACTCGGTCGATTGGGGTCAGTTCATCATTTGATTCACTCATGTCAATTCTTCTCTCAGATCGCACGGGTATGATTTTAAAATAGCTTCGGCTACTCTCCATAGATTTCTTCCAGGCATTGCTGTATACCTGATTCTAGGTCTGACAGTGCATCATCGAGCGATTCGTACTCAGTAGCACCTTCCCAATGATCTCCACCCAGATCGATTGCCCGAATAAATGATGCTGAGGGGCTGTTGGGGTCATAGCCAATTTCAATTATGCCCTGATGTTCATAAACCCATCGGGCAATTTTGGGATACCGCTGTTCAAATGACTGCTTTGGCATGGTCTTATTCCTGAATTAAAATCTATATTATCCAGTCAAACCAAGACTGGGAAAAACTATTCACAACTGTCTCTAGCTCATCACATTTATCGTATCTTCTTAAAGCAAGTCAAACCTTACGATGGGGCTACGGCTTGATTCAGAGATTTGAGCGATTTGGTAGTAGATTAGAACGGTTGCCTGAATTTGAAGAATGCTTTGCTAAGATTGAGTCGGACCATAGCAATCGATCGGCTTTAACGACACGATTGAGATCGATAAAATAAGTAACCATGTCGCTAACTCTAGAATATCCAGATAATTGGACGGAAGTTGCCACCATAGTCAAGCAAGCAGCGGGTTATCGCTGTAACCGCTGTGGCTTGAAGTGTTTGCCGCTAAATAATAGTTACCGACACTTAGATTTATCGCTCAGGCGCAAGCTTTCGGCGCAAGTTCACCACCTAGATGGAAATCCCGCCCAGAATGATAAGTCTAATCTGGTTTGTCTGTGCAGTGGGTGTCATTTACGAATGCACCGCCATCGTCCCCAGCCGACTCCAGGGCAATTATCGCTGAAGTTGAAACTACCAAAAGTGCGTAAGTCTCGCAAGCAAAAGCAAAATTGGCAGTTAACTCTTGCCGATCTGATCGACAGATTACCCCGATTGTCAGTAGTATTACATCGACAAATGGAATTAGAGTTGGATCGGACTTGGCTCGACAATCCTTTCGATCGAGATCTTGGGTGATTCCCCACAAAGAATATACCTCCGTTGATGGGTTAGTTAACTCAGTTACGAATACCCAGGTGCGATCGCGATCGTACTTGGATAAATTGCTACATTCAGTTCGCCAACAAAGCGCAGATTGTACTAATCTAAGAGGGACGAACATCACAGTTAGTTACACTCCTGACTTCCAACCTTATGACCTTTCCCAAGCATCGTATCGCTATCGCAGCTCGTAAAGGTGGAGTTGGCAAAACTACCATCGCTTGCAGTCTCGCATCAGTCTTCGCCGCACAAAAAAAATCGGTACTTCTAATCGATCTCGACCCCCAATCTAACTCTGCCTATGCTTTGGGAGTAGATCCTGGTGCCCCTGGTACCGCTGAATTGTTAATGGGCAAGCAGCCCTCACCACTGGTGGCAAATGAATACTTACACGTTTATCCAGGTGGACCGAATCTCAATAACCAAGCAATTCAATCGCTCCACCCAGAAGACCTCGCAGACTTGATCGATCGGGTGCCCTATGATGTCGTCATTTTGGATTGTCCGCCAGGGAATGAGAATTTAGAAAGATTTGGGATAGTCGCGTCCAATATCACACTGGTAGTTACCAACGCTCACCCCCTCGCAATTATGGGAGCGAGTCGGGTGCTTACCACGCTAGATAGCTACCGAAATAAAGAACGACGGGGGCCGAAGGACTGGGCTTTGATTGTATCTCAAATCGATGTCAGAAGGGGCTTAGATCGAACTTTACCTGACGAACTCAAGACAATGTATCCAGGGATCGAACACCTAATGGTGCGTCAAGATACCAACCTCTCCCAAGCAGTAGCACAGCAAACCCCGATTATGGAATATGCACCCAAATCCCAATCGGCAGAAGAACTCAAAACGATCGCCAAATGGATCGTCGAACAAGGATAGAGTAAAACATCGAAGTTCTCACTTTTAAAACTTTATTTACCCCCTATTGTCAATGGCTCTTAAAAAACGCAGCTCCGCCGATCTCTTACAAGCTGCTACAGCCGCTGGAACTGCGATCGAGAAACAAGATCGGCAATCAGAAGTACGATCTTTACAAGCTAAAGTTTTTGAGTTGCCCCTGCACAAAATTATCGATCGGTTAGCCGATACTAGAGAGCTAAACCACAAACACGTCGAAGAATTGATGGAATCAATCTCGGTGCTTGGTTTGCTGGAAGCACTTGTCGTCGATATTCGAGGTAGACTACTCGCCGGAGGACATCGGAAAGCGGCAATTTACTTACTCAAAGAGCGGAACCCATCAAAATATACCGAGCATTTCGATGAAGAGCTAGTCTCTATTAAGATGCTACCTTTTGATGCCGAGCTAGATCCAGAGTTAGCCTTACTAGTAGAAATCGCCGAAAATGAGAAGCGGCGAGACTATACCCCAGCCGAAGTTAGAAAGCTGGCAGAACGCTTAAAAGTAGCAGGATACAGCGATAACAAAGGTCGTCCAGCAACAGGCTCTAAACCGCTCCGCCCCGCGCTGACAGTCATTATCGGTAAAAATATTCGGACTGTGCAACGGTACTTAAATGAGCCTGAAGAAAAAAGTCAGACAAATGTCCGACTTTTTCCCGACGCAACTGCTTTAACTAGGTTGAGAAGCAATTTGGTTAAATGGCAGAAGACTTATGGCGGATCTGATGATGAGATCGTTAAGTCGATCGATCTTGATGTCACCAAGCTTCTAAAGCGACTAGAAACTGGAATCAAAAAATCTCTCAGCCCAGCGATAGAAAACAGTCCTATTAGTGATACGACTCCCCACGGGTCAACAATCTATGCAGAAATAGCAGTGCAAGAAAAGCTCAGAATAGAAAATGGGAACGAGGGAATAATCGATATCCTCGCAACTGTATCGTCTCATGACGATCTTCATTCTTCATTAGCTGAAGAGTAAATTGGCCTATAATATGCAACACACCAAAAATGTGAGCTAGGATTTGTTAAACTGAGCGGCCCTCTCGTGGGAATCGCTTAGTTTAACAAACCCCAAAATCCAAAAGGTGATGTCGCTACCAACATTAATCTCACTCAAGCATTAAATCTGAGATCGTCAACATCATAACGAATAGTTCGATTCAGCTCCTCATGGTAAACCACAAACGGCTTCGCAACAGACTTAAAAACATGCCGAATCACACCAATCAATCCAGTTAGAGTCGTAACAACCACCCCAGCGGTAAATTCATGCTCCACAGCCACAGAGCTGACCGAAACCACTACTGCCATCAACATCTCAACCACAGACCGTTCTTCGGCTCCCAAGACTCGCCACAGCTCGATCTTCTGATGGCGAGAAAGATTGGAAACTACCGCTTGAACTAAATCACAAGTCTGAGCCGCCGCTAATTCATCAGCTAGTTCAATCAGCTCCTGAATTTCAGTCTGCTGAGGATGGTGGAGGAATTCCAGAAGTAGCTCATCATCAATACCCGAAATATTCACTCTCACAGCTCGCGCCACCTCAACCACGGATCGAGTATCTTGAGCAGAACTAGTTTGCGGATCGAGTAATCCAACAGATGGAAGTTCAAGGGCATCCATTGATGTCTCAATCTCCCATAGGCCAGTAGCTAAAGCATGGTGAGAGACATTCCAAGTAGAGCCATCAGGATCTCGGACAACCCAATCCAACCCGTTAGAAGATACCACGACACAACTAGCTAGAACTGGATAACTCTTTTTCCCAACCTGCTGAATATTTCTGCGGAGCTTTGTACCGACTGAAATTAAGGAAGTTTGTTCACTATCGATATCCTCTGCGAGTTCAACAGATTCAGTAAGTTCTAAAGATTCAGAATGAGATTCACTCTCAAAAAGGTCGAGGTTAAGATCCTTAACCTCAGTCTTAGATTTATTGCTATTAGTCCTCACAGTGTAGTCAATAGACGGACTCTTTGGCTCTAGTGTGTTGGCTAAAAGCTCTGAGTTAGATCGATTATCTTCTGGGTCTAATCGGTCAGCTAGAAGTTTTAGAATGATGATGAACTGAGAAAGTAGATTGATGCAGTACAAGTGTAGGCAATGATATAGCTTATAGATTCCGAACTGTTGCACATAAGTTTCATATATAGGGGGGGTATAAGATAACTGTTTTGGGAACTGGGTTTGAGCGGATAAAGTTTGAAGATTATTTTGATAGGTTATTTGCTGTGTTTGATGGTTAGTAACACTTTGAAGGCTATTTAGAAGGGGTGTAGGATCTTTTTGGGTTTCTAGGTCAATTATGGGAGATTTCCGACCTAGCCAAAGATGCTTGTATGCTGCTTTATACAAGGTAGTACGACTAATCGCTTCTTGGTATAGTTCGGCTGATTTGGCTTGAATGAGCTTGATTTTGTCTCCGACTTTTTTTGGGAGTTCTTGCAGTTGGTCGAGAATTGTCTTCAATCGCTGTTCTGTCCGCTTGGCGATGTTCTCGTTATGTTGGTTACGGCTGGATTTAATCCGTTTGGCGGTGGTGTGAGGGCTGAGTCCACTTCTAGCTGGAAATCCACAGTATTCGACGTAGTAACCTTGGCGTTCGGTGTTATCGACCCAGCCTTTGATGACGCTTTTAATTTCGTGTTTGTGGCGACAGTATTTGTGGTAGCCTGGGGCGGCGAGGATGAGGTCATGGAGACAATCTTTGAGTTCTTCGCCTTTCAACCCTAGAAATACGACTCCATAGGCGATAAAGTTGGGTAGGAGGGTATTTGTTTGACCATGTGCCGTCCAGCCGATTGTTTGAATAGTCAACTCTAGGTTTTCTTTCCACTCACGGGCAACTTCGGTGTAGTCTTTATGATGATGTTGATATTTGGCAATGCCTTTGTTACTGGTGTATTTGGCATAACAGGTATCCATCATCCGACTCAACAGCTCCATGTCTTGAGCTTGAGCCGATTGCGCTGTTCTTGCGAGGAATCCAGCTAGCATGTTTTCATGGGTTAGGTTCTCGGCATTGAGCAGGATTTCGCCGTTTTCATCGAGCAAGAGACTACCACTATTGGGCTGTAGGGCTACTCGATGTGGATTGTAATAAGTGAAATGCCCTTTTTCTCCGTACGGTTTTGGATTGGGGAAGCATTCTAACTGTCCCTTGATAATCTGAATCCCCGCATCGATAAATGTGACGTGGAGTAGGGTGGCAAGGCGAATCGTGGAGACGTTTTTAGGTAGACATCCATAGAGATGGATGCCGCCACTGTGGGAGCTGCGAATCAAGTCTGTTCTGACAACTCCAACTTGCTCTAGAAGCTGGCACAGTTTTGGCAGTGCGGTAATATCGTTATCAGGGTGATATTGACTGCTCTTGTCGATATCGAGCATGAAATATTTAGTGGTAGCACCGAAGCTGACACCAAGCAGGGTGAGTTCGTCGCTGTAGCGTTTGACGAATTCCCCACGGGTAAGTCGATATTTCCGGTTAGTGCGCCATTTTGGTTTGGGCGTATTTTCGGCGGTGATGAAGTTGAAGCCGATGTGGAATAGGTTGGAAAGTTGGATCTGGAGTTCTAGGTTGGTCATCATGGCGGCTAGTTAGGTTGAGTAACTAGGGCTGACACGATCCTATTTGCTGTAGCGGGAAAGTTCTACTTTACTTATGCTTGCCTACCTATGGTCGATCGCTTTCGGGATATGAACTAGCCAACGAGAGCATCTAGGTTAGATTTGTGATGGATCTTTAAATTCCATTCCCCACAAATTGAAAGCGGGGTGATATCTAATCTCTAAAATGCTCGAATCCAAAGTGAAGTGTTTAAGCTACAGATAGTTATAGAAGTTAAACTGTCGTAGCATATAATTCAAATGGACAATGGGCAGGTACAAAGATCGCTCAAACCATTTCGCACCATAGTCGAGCTGAATTAAACTGAGGGCAGACTTGCAATAATCTTGACAGTACTTTTGTACTCCTAAGATCGACGTTTGTTAGTAATCTCTGCACACACAAGTAAATTCATAACCGTAGCAAGTAAAACAAGATCTGTATCAGAATCTCAGTTGGCTAGTAATTTTCAAAAAAACTAGATAAATACCCAACTGCATGATAAAGTAGAACTAAGTCGCAGCCTTAAAGATTTCTTCGTCCGCAAAAACAAAAGGTCTTCAAAGCAGCAAATCAGTATCGTAGAAAGCTCTCGAACCTCGGTTCGGGGGCTTTCGCCCTATATGGCTATAGTCATAGGGTCGATTGGGGTATTAACCCTGGCATGTCATGTGAATTCCTCTACTCGAATAAAGATATTTCCTTATAATACCGTAAAACTGGCGCAAGATTTGTAGATAATTGTTGAGTCACTTTAAGCTAACTTTTAGCAATTCATGAGTCAAGGTAAAAGAGGCAGACCTAAAAAAGATCCAAACAAGAGAACTCCCCCCATCGAGATCGAGCAAGCTCGGATTAAAGTAGCTGAGAAAAAGCGAACAGCTAAGTATAAAAAGCTACAGCTTTACTATTACTTTACAATTGGTTGCGAATACCTTGATTCAAGTATCCTAGCCGATTAAGAACAAGTAGAAATCCGCAAGAAGCTAGAGCTTTTAGATAAATTAGATATACCTCATGTATTGGTTCAGATAAGATTCTCAGTCCAAATAACTTAGTCGGTTGGGTTGAGAATCTGTATTATTATCGATTTGAGCTAACAAGATTACACATGAGTATCACTCGCAAAACTCGGTTGGCATCTGCCGCGCAACGGGTAGTCAGGTTGTTTGGACTCGATATCGTTTATCTCGATCGAGTAACGGAGAATGGACGATTGGAACATCGCTACAGAGGAGCCAAACCTCATTCGGATGCGGACATGGACATCTTAAATGAGTGGCTAGAGCGAGATCGACAAGCAGTAGTAGTCGATCGGGCAGATTGCGATTGAATATTTGCTTAAATGCGCTAAGTACGTTCAGTGGTGTGAATGCATTTATTACACCTAGCCCAAAAGGTTGCTGCACAAGCAAACGCTATGTCGAAATCACTTAAAAGAAAGCTAACACATAACTCTACCGAAAGCAATCGCCGCTTGTTTTAAGTCATTTGGCTTAAAACTCTCCGTAGTAACTGACTCAATTTTGACGTTTCTTTGCTCCACGGTTGTGTAATACTGAGTAGGTTGTCTGGAGGTTTGTGCGAAACCCTACAGTTTATAGTGAATTACGATACAATTCTCTCGCTTACTGAGTAGTAATTATTGCTCACTTTGACGAAGATATACTGATTCATGAATATTGGCAGATCTGTAATCATTGAACCCATCAGCAAAAAAATTGGATTTAATAGTTAATTTTTCCAAGCACAGTTTATTAATTCAATACCGCAAAACCGCTCTAGTTTAGACACTCACAATTAATAATTATCTCAATTTAGTCTTAATACTTTCCGAATAATTCCAGGTCTACTTAACTCATCAAAGATTTCATCAACCTTATTCGTAGCAGTCACACGCTACTTTTATACAGGAGGCATCGATGTCAATGATTGTTGCAAGTACTTCAGCAAAAAAGCGCAAAGCGATCCAGCGACAGCAGATATTTATGATTGCGACGATCGTTAACACTACCGCATTATTATTACGCGGCGACTTCGATCGACCTGCAAATGCGGCGTTGTTTGCGAATATGACAACCTACATCAAAACTCAAGCCACAGCATTTTTAACAGCAGTACCATCGTTATCAGTAGTTCAACCGCTGTTACTGGCATTTCTCGATCTAATTCCCTGGTCGATTATTTTATTGGTAGGGGCAGTGATATCTTGGCAATCGTATACGGGCTATCAATCCTATGAAAGAGAGGATCTTTCGGGGGCAGGCAAGTGTATCTTGAATATTTTGGTACTAGTGGCATTACTATTCACTTCATCCGCAATTACCGACGCAATGGTGGCGGGTGGTGCAGGTGCCGCATAAAGCAGTTTTCTGATGAATAATCCACCACCCAGAGATCGATTGGTTGTCAATCGGGCACTGAGGCGACGTTCCGGTTTTTTTGGCATCAATTCGGGTTTGGCAACGATGAGCCTGAGCGTAATCGTGTTGGGGATTATCTCAACGCAATTTCTACCGATAAATATGGTGGTACCGCTGACGGTTTCACTACTAGTTGCCACAATTTATATCTTCCGCGATGGTACAGACACGGTAATGTCTCGGTTCCGCAAGCCAAGACATTACACCAGAGGCGGCTTAGAACATATTCCGGTACTCAAACATGGCAAAACCAAAGTCCAAGAGTAAGCCTAAAGATCCCCAGCAGCAAGGGCGCAAGTTCATCAAGCACAAGACGATCGATGGCAAGAAACACAAGCTGCATTTGCTCGAAACTAACACTCACCTGAGATCGTTCGTTGAGTATCGGCAGCTTGAAGACGCACCGATTGGAGCAATTCTGCTCAACACAGGTACGATGGATAATCCAGCTTATCGGCTGCGCTTTATCCTCAAGTGTAATGGCATCCACGACTACCAGGATGCAATTCAAGCAGAATCGGCAATTTCGGGAATTGCGGCTCTAATTCGAGAGGTGCCGCAGGGTGAGAGTCTGCGGGTGCATTGGCAATGCTTTCCCGATCCGATCGACCGCGAGTTAGGATTGGCGCAAACCTTTCGCTCGACTTACGATCGTCCCGAATTTCAATCCGAACCCGCGCTCCAGATGCTTGTCGAAGAGATTAAAATCCTCCGCACCGCACATGAAGGCGGACATCGCCGCCAACAAGAGCTGTACATCGCCGTCACTTACACGGCAAAAAGCGAATACTTAGAAA
>JANXVE010000093.1 GCA_025351825.1 Chamaesiphon sp. 341R_metabat_111
GTGACAAGTGGGGCAGGACGTGTACCTCACTATAAAACGCCGTAGAGGGAAAGAAGGAGTACCTTGAAGGAAGGTCTTGATATCCTTAACGGGACTCAGATGCCTACAACATACCGCTTGCGGTTGGTGTAGGAGCGTCACCCTACCTCATTCCGAAACGCTCCAACGGCCAAAAGCGGAAGCAAGCATGACCGATAATATTCGCACTGGGTAAGAAGCCCCAAACGTGAGAATCGTTGCTATTGTTACGGTTGTCACCCATCACAAATAGTTGCGCTGGGGGTACAACCATCGGTGACATGGGATAATTAGGTGCTTCGGCAATGTAGGACTCGGTTAGTAATTCACGGTTGATAAATACGCGCCCATTTTTGACCTCGACAGTATCACCAGGTAAACCGATGACTCGTTTGATAAAAGCCTGATCTGGCTCAAAACCTTGCTCTTGCAATTGGGGCGGTGGTGCAAAGACGATAATGTCTCCTCGTTGGGGTGGGTGGCTATAATAGGAGAGCTTTTCGACGATTAATCGATCGCCAACCTCTAATGTCGGTAACATTGACTCAGAAGGGATATAGCGTGGCTCGGCCACAAATGTCCGAATAAAGAAGGCTAGTCCCAATGCCAGCACCAAAATCGTGATGTTTTCACCCCACTTTCCCCACAATCTCGCCAGTAATGATGGCGGTACTGTTGAAGGTATGGGAGATTCATCAGGATTTGTCTTCATGTAAGAGCTACTGGGAAAGATCGCGTTCTATAGTCATCCTAAATCATTTCAGAATCTTCATGTGTACTACCAAGTTGTAAAAGTAGTGAAGATCGGGGATCGGGCTTGTTAACTTTCTTTGTCAAGCCTAATTACCGAATTAGCGATCGTGGCATAGTTAGTTAGGCAATGTTTTACAGCCATTGGACTGCGGTTTAAATCCCTCAACGCTTAATTAAAACCGTAGCTAGTAACAATGCGAGGATATTTTTATTTCTCCCAGTCCCCCAGTCTCCCTATCTCCCTATCTCCCTATCTCCCCATCATGGCTGTAATGAACACGATCGAACAACCTAAGTTTAAGCTCTGGTTGGCAGCAGTTAAACCACCGATGTATACTGTGGCAATTATTCCAATTACGGTGGGTTCAGCGGTTGCTTATAGTCAGACTCAATCTGTGGATCTGACTATTTTGAGGACGTTTTTGGGTGCGGCAATTGCCATTGTTGCTTGGATGAATATTAGCAATGATGTGTTTGATAGTGATACGGGAATCGATATTAATAAAGCTGAATCGGTCGTCAATTTGACTGGTAATCGCGATCTGATGTTTTGGCTGGGAAATCTATTTTTATTACTAGGTCTGGTGGGGATTGGATCGATCGCGTGGGGTCAACAGGATGTTACTGTGGTGGCGATCGTGTTGTTGTGTTGTTTACTGGGATACACGTACCAAGGCCCCCCATTTCGCTTGGGCTATAAGGGGTTGGGTGAAATAATTTGCACGATCTGCTTTGGACCATTGGCTCTGAGTGCAGCTTACTATAGTCAAACTCAATCCTGGTCGATCGCTAATTTGGTCGCTTCAATGATTATTGGGATTTCGACTAGTCTGATTTTATTTTGCTCACACTTTCATCAAGTCAAAGATGATTTAGCGGCTGGTAAATTGTCGCCAATTGTCAGAATGGGGACAAAAATGGGTGCGCGAGTATTGCAATGGAGCACGGCAAGTATTTATGTTTTGACAGTACTCGGAGTAGTTAGTAAACTGTTTCCGATCGCCACATTATTAATCTTGCTAAGTCTCCCATTAGCTTTTAAATTAACTAATTTCGTCTCCACATATCACGATCGACCAGAGATAGTTCGTACCTGTAAATATCTAGCGGTGAGGTTGCACTTTGTGAGTGGATTGCTGTTGGCTTTGGGATTTTGGTTGTAGGGTTAGGGGTTGGGGCATGGGGGTATGGGTGCATCGGTGCATCTTTCTCCCGCGCTCCGTTGCCCCGTCGCTCCCACGCCCTGTTCGCCCTCTAAAAAAAGCTCCGTAAACTCTGCTTATAGGTACTTGCATTCAAGCCATCAGTGCGATTGCGGTAAGCTGCGGGAATCATCCGCTGGAGATTGGCTACCCGCTCAGGGACGGCTGGATGACTGCTGAGGAATTCTGGAGACGATTTGCCGCTAATTAGCTTCTTCATGAACTCTGGCATGGCACTGGGGGCGTAGCCAGTTTGAATCATCGTGTTCAAGCCACGTCGATCTGCATCATACTCATCCTGGCGGCTGTTTGGTAGCGTCAGAGCCACTTGTACGCCGATTTGGACGATCTGATCTCGATCGACACCCAACAGCGAAGTAACACCTTGAGCGATCGCTGCTTGTTTAATGTGTTGAAGCGAGTGACGACCTGCGATGTGACCGATCTCGTGTCCGATCACGCTAGCTAATTGCGCTTCATTATCCGCTGCTTTCATCAAGCCAGTATTGACATAAACAAAGCCGCCCATCGTCGCAAAAGCGTTGATATTGTCATCTTCTACGACTTGGAATGTATACTTGAGATTGGGTCTGGCACTGTTTCTAGCCAATCGCTGACCGATCCGATCGATATAGCTCGTCATCGCTGGGTTGCGAGAGATCTTGACTTCATTACCGATGGATTGATTCGTCTGTTCGCCCAAAGCAGTTTCCTGGGCATCGCTCATATTCGACAGTTGAGCGATCTGGGCACCTTTGATCAGCAATTGCAGCAGGTCTGCCGATTGGCTCATCTGTGGTTGACCGATCGTAATTGTACCGATAGTCAGGAGACTAATACCTGCATACAACCAGCGTTGTGGCAACCACTGGCGGAGTGAAGCGACTCTGGCGAACATAGATTTTATTCCCAAAAAATAAGGTGAGTTGGCGCGAAAAGGGCTAAATTGATTCTAACAACTAGCACCTATACTGACGGTATTTTGGTAACTTATGTTGCAAGAAGATGAGCCAATGATTGGAGTAGAAGCTCCCGAGCAAAATTTAGAGATGTTTGCAAATTCGATCGCTAAGTTAGGACTCGATCGAATTTCGCGCCATATCTTCATTTGTGCCGACCAAACTAAACCGATATGTTGCTCCAAAGCCGATAGTATCGCTTCGTGGGACTACCTTAAACAAAGGTTGAGAGAATTAGGGCTAGATACTCCCGAGGCACCCCAGGAATGCGTTTTTAGGACGAAGGCAAATTGTCTGCGGGTATGTCATCATGGGCCGATTGTAGTTGTCTATCCCGATCGAGTCTGGTATCATTCCGCTACGCCAGAAGTAATCGAGCGGATTCTGCAAGAGCATATTATTGGTAATCGAGTTGTGAAGGAGTACGCATTTTTAGGCTTTGGGCTTTAGGCTTTAGGGAATAGGCTTTGGGTTTTGGGGGCGGTTGAGGGATAATTAAACAGATAAGTGATTTTAAGTTAGCAGTAATTATGACTAATCGTGATGGATTTGGGGCGGGGTTTTGGTTGGGAACGCTGGTAGGGGGCGTAGTTGGTGGGGCGATTGGAGCATCGATCGTCAATCAAAGAGCAAATCGTACCTATGATGAATTAGACAATGGTGAAAAAAGACCGTTTAAATCCAGTCGGCGGCGGCAGATCGATCGAATGGAAGTGGCCAGACAGAGTTTGGATGATAAAATTAGCGATCTAAATAATACGATCGATGCCGTCAGATCGTCGATCGGTAATGCTGCTGAAGAGGTCATCGATCCGATCGTTCAAGAACTAGATCGAGGCGGAAAAACTCAGCAGTCAAAGGGTTAGCCGCCGAAAACCGACACGAGTTTAGTCGGTTAGTACGACATCTCCAGCTAGCCAGAAGTACTAGTCGATCGGTTAAAATGGGCATAGCAGATTTTCAGCAATTCTAACAACTTTTATGACCAGCGCAGATCTCCCACGGCTACTAATTGAGAGCTTCTCAAATTTTCTGAACTTTTACTTAGTGATTATTTTTGTGAGACTACTTCTCACTTGGTTTCCCAATATTGACTGGATGCAGCAAATAGTCGGCTTTCTCAGTCCAGTCACCGATCCTTACCTCAATTTGTTCCGGTTTGTACCGCCCATCGGGACGATCGATCTCTCACCAATTATCGCAATTTTTGCGCTGAAATTTGCAATGCAAGCACTGACAACACTCGCGCCAATGTTTTAGTTTTAGCATCGCACAACTCCCTCATCCCGAACCCCATTCACCGTGACAACGACAACAATAATTTACGTGGTACTACTACTGACGGCTCTTGTGGGAGTCGTCGGCGCGGTAGTGCCAGTGATGCCTGGGCCGATCTTAATTTTGGGTGCGTCAATTGCTGCCGGATTTTTGTATCAGTGGGATGATGTCACCGTCACATTAGTAGTGTCTAGTGTGGTGTTCTTGATGTGTTTTGCGATCGAGCAGTTATCGGGGATCTGGGGTGCCCAAAAAGCTGGAGCTAGCCATTGGGGTCAAATTGGTTCGATCGTCGGTCTATTCCTCGGTTTCTTTGGGCTGCTGCCAGCTTTGCCATTGGGTGGGCCATTGGTGGGGATGTTTTTCGGGCCATTTATCGGCGCGGTGGTTGGGGAGTTATTTTATCCTCGTGAGGTG
Organism: Chamaesiphon sp. 341R_metabat_111; assembly: GCA_025351825.1. GTDB lineage: Bacteria > Cyanobacteriota > Cyanobacteriia > Cyanobacteriales > Chamaesiphonaceae > Chamaesiphon. Next base: position 4,628 of record JANXVE010000093.1, read on the forward strand.
CCGATGGGGGAGAGGGTTAGTATTTCGGTCAAAGCTGGAGTTGGAATTGTTTTAGGTTCGGTGATTGGGTTGGTGCTGCAAGGTTTATTATCTTTGGTTGCGGCGATCGTTTTTGCTGTTACTACTTGGCATTTGGGGTTTGGGATTGTTTGAATGTTAGGCAGGTGGATTAGATTTGTAGGCTGGGTTGAAGAATGAAACCCAACATTTCTAGGATGTTTGAATGTTTGTTGGGTTGTCTCGTTCCGAGAGGCTGTGCCTAAGGCAGGCTGTGCCTAAGGCAGGCTTCGCCAACGCCAACGCCAACGCTATCGCTCTACCCAACCTGCAAATCTAATTAACTAACGCGGTAACACACCCTACAATCTATCAACTACTCACTATTCACCGCTTACAAGTTGTTGGATCGAATTGAACTCGATATTGGTATAGTACTTTCTTGCCTTTATCTGCTGCTGGACGATCTTGGTCGGCTTTGTTTGCTGCATATAGAGCAGTATTGACTGCAAGTTCACCGAGTTTGCGGTTTTCAGGAGTATCTTTGTCTGCGGCGACATAGGGTTTATCGATCGAAGGTGCGGTAGAATCACCAAGCGGATTGCTATCAGCATTGTCAGGTACTTTATCAAAAGCCACCATCAATACAATAAAGGGGGATTGCTTGACCTTACTACAAGGCGCACCAACAGGATAGCTTTGCTGTAATGTTGCTGGTGTATACAACTTAATGTCTGGATAAGCTTTCAAATATTGTTGAATGCGTTCGGTAGCTGCTGCCGCATATTTGCCATAAAACTGCGGAAAGCTATTGCTATCAGTACCAGGGGTACCAGATGGCTGAGTCCCTGACTGACCAGCGGGTCTGGTTGAGTTGGCAGTAGATGCGGGTGGTGTATTGGCTGGTTTTTGAGCTTGAGGAGTGGTAGTGGCTGGAGTGGTTGGCTGTGAATTGCCGCCATCGTCATCAGAATCGACGGTGGGGATTGGATTAACGATTGTTTTTTTCGGTTTTTTGGCAATTGGCTGAGGTGCTGGCTTGGTGATTGGTACTGGTGTTGGTTTGGGTGTACCCGCTTTTTTATCCGGCGATTTAGCTGGTGTGGGTGTGGGATTGAGACTAATATTGCGATCGAAAAGTGGTGCAGTCGGTTGCTTCTGGGGAATCGCTGACTGGTCTTTTTTACCTTTGGCTGGTTGAGGATTGAGCTTGTCCAGCGGAATCCGAATCGGCGAGAATGGGATGGTGGGTGAGTTGGGCGAGATTGGTGGTGTGGCTGGCGGGATAACTGCTGGAGGACTAGGTACAGGCGTAGCAACCTGTGGCGCGGGAATCGGTGGTGCTTGGGGAATCCGTTGCAATTCGTTGGGAGTGAGCTGTACTACTTTCACAGTCCCAGGATCGGCTTTCTTGATTTCTTTTTCGAGCTGGGTGAAGAATGGTAAGCTTGCGCCAAGTATGGCATGTAAGGCGATCGAACCGAGGATGGCGATCGCGGTTGGATCGATGAGAAAGTCTAAAAAGTTCTTGCGGGGGGAAGATTGATACATAGTTTGTCGTAAACACTAACGATCGAATGGATTGAATCAACCACCGATCGATTCCGCTCTCATTATTTTAGACTACATCTAACCGTTCGCGATCTGTGGCTATGCTGCGAGGTTTTGCTCGATAGCTGCAAATAACGCCTGGAAATTGCCGCGTCCAAATCCCTTGGCGCGATTACGGCGTTCGATCACTTCAAAAAAGAAGGTGGGAGATTCAAAAATCGGTTGAGTAAAGATTTGGAGTAAGACTGCTTCAGGGCTAGAATCAGACCAATCCGCCAAAATTTGAAGATTTTGAAGCTGGTGCCATTCCGTAGCAGTTAGAGCTGAATTTTGAGCAGTTATAGCTCTGATTTTTAACTGAGTATAGTAAGTTGGATCGATTTCTAGGAAAGCCAATTGTTGCTGTTGCATTCGATCGATCGTGCGAAAGATATCATTGGTCTGTAAGGCAATATGTTGAATTCCCGCACCATGATTGCGATCGAGAAAATCTTGAATCTGGGAATTATTGGAACTAGGTTGATTGATATTAAACCTAATCTTACCGCACGAACTAACAAGAGCTTTACTCGTCAATCCTGATGTCTGAGTTTGAATATCAAATGTTTGTTGTACCTGAAAATCAAATAGATTTTGATACCAAGTTGTGGCAGCGTCGAGTTCACCAGTAGCGACATTCAAAACCAGATGATCGATATCTGTAATCAGATCTTGACGATTGTCCCGAGGGAGCGGGCTTCCGCCAACAATCGTTGTCGTTTTTGATGCTGGTGAAGACTGAATAAAAGTATGCTCGACAGGTCCCCAACCCTGAATTTTCAGGTAAGGTAATTCAGTATCTGTAGAAGTTGCTAGAACCTCAAGCCCTAGTCGATCGACTCTGTGCCTAATCAAAGCCAAATCTGGCACCTGAAATGAAACACCTTTCACTCCTGATGGATGATCTTGAAGATACTTAGCCACCGGACTATCTGAACTCAGCGGTGATGAGATTGATAATAGTAAATTATCGTTACCAACTAAATACTCGATCGTATCTTCAGTAATTTTACTACCCAAATCGCGTAAACCGATTTGTCCGATCGATAAATCTTGGATTTGGGCAGCATTTGTAACGTAAAAATGAATGCAATCTATTTTCATAAAGTCAAATTTCAACGATCGGTTCACAGCAGTAACTGTAGTTGGCAGATTGTTGACTTAAATTACTCGATCGCCTCATCAAGTCATTGATAGTAGGGGTAATTCATGAATTACCCTACTATCTATCAAGGACGAGAATCATACTCTAATTGTTCGCACCGAATGTATTTTGTCGCAGCAATTAGCCCAAACCGAATCAACCCACTGCGATAACCATTGCCCATCAGTCTTAGAGACAATGCCGCTTCGATCGTTTTTCGACCCGCTTGAATCAACCCCACAATTGCCTGCGGCGTAATTGCCGAGTCAATTACCACATCCCAAAAAGGCTCAACTGCCGTAGACCAATCAGCCACATTCAAATCCTTGAATCCACACTGGGTGGCAATCTCAGTGTATTCTGGCAACGAAATTACATAAGGCAAGCAATACACTCGATAAATATCTTGAAGGAGTTTTCGCTCTTCACTATTGAGCGGATTGGCTGCGGTTGTCGGGCGATGGCACCAAGTGACGAAGATCATCCTCCCCCCTGGCTTGAGCACCCGATAGCACTCTTGCAAGAACTTCGCCTTGTCCGGCATGTGTTCGCCACTTTCTAGCGACCACAGCAAGTCAAAACTATTGTCATCAAATGGCATGTCTAGAGCGTTCGCCACCTGAAAAACAGCTTTTTCTTGGAAACCGATCGATCGAGCGCGTTCCCTAGCGCGATTTGCCTGAACGGGCGAGAGCGTAATCCCCGTCACATTTGCACCAAATTTCTTGGCTAGATACAGACTACTACCACCAATCCCACAACCAACATCGAGAATATTTTGCGGCGGATTGGTAGTAAGGTCGCCCGACCATTTTAGTAGCTCATCGATCAGATTTATTTGAGCTTGACGACGGTCTAACTTGTAGTTACCATCTGGCCCATAGTAGCCATGATGCATGTGCTCACCCCAGATCCCTTCCCATAGATTGCTAGAAGCATCATAAAATTCTTTGATTTCTTGGTAAAGTTTGGTGCTCATTCTGGGAAAGTGTATCAGCCTGTATTTCTCCCTATTTTAACGGAATTGCCTGGATTGGGGGTCGATCTGAAATTTGAGGCTACTCTGTAGAGACAATTTGACACTTTTATTTGATGATTGGCGTAGATCCAGAAGCCAGCGCCTCAACAGTAGAAATGCGATCGAGCATCCTCCGCGAAACCTGTCGCCTGATGAAACACAACAAAATAAATCTATTGGTCTATGAACCAGAGCAGGAGGTGATAATTCAATGGATAACTCATTAAGTTATGCAGATACGATCGAAGAGGATAATTTTGAAGAGGGATTAACTTCTTTGCTGATTGAAGCAGGTATTGATGCAAAGAATATTCATACGAGTATGGCTCAATTATCGACCTCGTTGGCAGAGCCTATTGTTATACAGAGCGAGGACTTTGCTCAATTATCGCCTTAAACTGGAAAATAAACATCATGAAGATCGGCGTTAAATTCAATCAGTTAACTTATGCAGAGTATCTTCAGATTATTGAATACCATCAAAAATACACAGATTTTAATACACTGGGTCTATATCGATCGATTCTCGAAAACGAAAAGCTAGACTTAGATCGTAAAATCGCGGTTAGAGATTTAGCCCATACTAAATTTCTCAAAACATTTGAATTTTTACAGATCAAAGACCCGTATACTTATATTCAAGTATCCACGATCGGCGAAACATTGACCAAAGCTGATGAATACCAACTCTGGCAAGATGTCCGTATTAATCAAGAACAGATTCTCAAAGGCAAAAAAATCAAGCATCGCAATTTTGGGAATTATTCAAAACATAATTGTGGCTGTGATGATTGTCCCTATAATGGTGTGATGATCCGCCAAGGTGGTTTCCTGACAGAATCGACGATCCAGTTTGATTCAGACAATCATCGCTTGGCAAGACAATCGAAAGCACGTCGAGAAGCAGTAGAAAATAGAAATTTTAGAGATAATCGAGCAGAAACAGCGGATCGGCTCGCAATAGATTAACTATGACAAAATACCATCTAGCCGGAATCATTGAAGGTTACTCCCAGGGAAATTTCCTGATGTCCGAGGATGATGAGGATCTTCAGTGGTATTCCAGCAGCGAACATGCGCTGATTCCCCTCGACGATCGCTTCCGCTATCCGACATCTCTGCGGAGGGCGATCAATCAAAATCGCTTTTCAGTTAGGATTAACGGCGATTTTCGGGCGGTTGTGGCTGGTTGTGCCGATCGAGAGAGCACTTGGATTTCTGCGGAGCTTCAAGAAATCTATTGGGAGCTACACCAAGCGGGTTGGGCGTATAGCTTTGAAACTTGGCGGGGAACTGAGTTAGCTGGTGGAGTCTTAGGCATTGCGATTGGCGGTGCCTTTATTGGGGAATCGATGTTTTTTCACATCCCCGAAGGCTCCAAGGTGGCAATGGTGCTACTAGTCGAGCATCTGCGCCAGCAAAACTTCACTTTATTCGATGCTCAGATGACTAATCCTCATCTCGAACGTTTTGGTTCCTACACGATCGAATCCCGACTGTATCAAAACTTGCTGAAAAAAGCAGTGCAGCACGAGTGTCAGTTTTAGGGTGATGGTGGGGACTGGGAGACTGGGGAATAGGTAGTTAAAATTTATCAACTATCAACTATCTCCTAACCTGTCCGAAGCTGTTGACGATCGCGGGAGTGGAGGAGTAAGCTTACTTTGCTGAGTAATTCCTCGATCGAGAAAGGTTTACCGAGCAAATCGTCGGCACCACATTCTAGCCCCAAGACAGCTTGAGCTGGATCGAGTGCGGTGTAGAGGAGGATAGGGGTGCGATCCCAAGCAGAGTTGCTCCTAATTCTTCTAGTCATCTCATAGCCATCGATGCGGGGCATATTGATGTCCAAAATAATCAAATCTGGTGGCATCAATTCCATAATTTGGAGCGCGATTAACCCATCGGTATGAGAGATCGTCTGATATCCGGCAGAGGAGAGAATGGCTTCCGTAATTGACAATATTTCTGGAGCGTCATCAACGATCGATATTCTATTAGTGTTCAACCTTCCACTAGTAGCAACTGCTTTCATTTATCAAAATTTTGTTTTAAAAGGAACGATGCCAATATAAGGTAACATCATAGCTGACGGGATACTCCTTGAATCAATCTTGACCTAATTATTACAGATTTGGTGGTTGTCATCTTTTACTCGTCACTCTCCGCTGAAGCAACTACGTCCACAACTATTCTCCGTTGGAGCAACCACGTCAACAAAATATGCTGGAATTAGTTTCTTCGGGATTGGTGGGCATGTGGCTAAATCTCAGTGGTGTAAATACGCGGGGGATGGCTCCGGCTCAAGCTGTTACTTGGCAGGGATTGTCGTGGGTGAATCCGCCGACTCCAGTAGAACCAAAGATTGAGACAACTATCGCCCAATATCTCCAAACACTCAAAGCTCAAGGCTTGAATCCCGAGCAACAGGCAGTCTGGCTCCGCACCGATAGTACGATGCTGATCGATCGAAATGGTACAATTCCAGTTTCGGCAGCATCCCTGACTAAAACAGCCACCTCTCTGGCAGCAATTACCAAGTGGGGCTTGGATAAAAAGTTTGAGACGATTGTTAGTGCCAACGGCAAGATCGATCGGGGGACACTGGTAGGTGATTTAGTGATCCAAGGTGGTGGCGATCCCCTATTTGTGTGGGAAGATGCGATCTCATTGGCTCAGAGTTTAAATCAACTGGGCATTAATCGAGTTAGTGGCAATCTGGTAGTGGTGGATAAATTCCACATGAATTACAAAGCCGATCCTCAAAAAGCAGGTGAGTTTTTCAAGCAAGCTTTAACTGGGATTAACCTGCCACCAGCATTACTCAATACCGAACTCAAAGACGTAAATATCGTCAAATTGCCCACAGCACCAACCGCAGCGGCAACCAAACTATCCCAAGTAGCAATTTCTGGCACAGTTGTCGTCAATAGCGCAGCTCCAACTGGAATTACGCTGCTGATTCGTCATCAATCACTCCCGCTAATTGATATCGTGCGGCAGATGAATATCTACAGTAATAACGAAATTGCTCAAATCTTGGCTGATAGCGTCGGCGGAGCCGAGCAAGTGATGAAAATTGTCTCGACTACCGCCAAATTTCCACCTGCTGAAATTCAACTAATCAACGGCTCTGGTTTGGGAGTCGAAAATCGCTTATCCCCCCGCGCTATCTGTCAGATCTTCCGCACCCTCCAACAAAATCTCCAACCGGCAAACCTCAACCTCGCAGATATCTTCCCTGTAGCTGGAGCCGAATCTGTCGGCACGCTCAAAGATCGACGTTTGCCAGCAGGCACGACGATGAAAACAGGTACCCTAAATGAGGTTAGCGCGTTGGGTGGTGTATTGCCCACACGCGATCGAGGATTGGTATGGTTTGTGATCCTCAATAAAGGCAGCCAAATCGCCAAGCTCCGCCAACAGCAAGACACCCTGCTCCAAGCTCTCGTCAGCGAGTGGGGACAAGTAACACCCACTCCGCTAGTTGTCACGAAACACAACCGCCCGCCTGCTTATTTTGGAGATCCAGCTCGGAATGTTGCGATTGTACCTAAGCCTTGAGGGGAGAGGGGATGGGGAGACTGGGGGACTGGGAGACTGGGGGACTGGGGAAAGAACATAGATATTCGCAAAACTCCGAACTCCGAACTCCTAACTAGACCACTAAACCACTAAACTCCCTCCAACACATCAACAAAGCCCGTGGGACATGAAAACAACCTTTCCATTTACCGCCTTTGAGATCCAATAATACTTTGCCTTGTCGATCGAGATAGCCAAACCACTCGCCATGTTCGGGATCGGCGAAGTGTGTCCAGGTATATTCATGCACTCGTTGGTACCAAGTCCAACATTCTTCCCTACCTGTGAGGCGATAACCCATTGCCAGGGCGACGAGGGTTTCTACATGTACCCACCACAGCTTTTGATTCCATTCCAATTGTTGGGGTGGATGTCCGTCGGCATCCATGAAATAATATATGCCCCCGTATTCGTCATCCCAGGCAAAGTTGAGGATATTTAAGACTACATCTACTGCTTGGTTAATCGTCACAGCATCCTGGCGACGATTGGCGATATCCATGATAAACCACATCGCTTCGATCCCATGCCCAGGATTGATCGATCGACCCTCAAAGCAGTCCACATGACTACCATCGGGGGCGACATTTTCAAACATTAGCCCGCGCTCTTTGTCAAGGAAATCATTCATTACTTCCTGGACAGTCAGATCCAAAACTCTGTCTAGTTCTTCGCTCGGCAATAGCCAGGACATTTCCAGCGTCAGATTAGCGAGAATCATTGGTACAGCTAGTGATTTGAGCGATCGAGTGCCAGGATAGGTTTTATTATATCTACCCTTGGGATCGTCCTTGCGCCGCAAGACATTTTGATAGGCTTGGAGGGCGACATCTTTTGCCCAGGCTTCACCATCGGCGAGGGCGTATTGACTAAACGCCATTGCGGCAAAACAGTCGGAAAAAATATTGTAAGGCTGAATCAGGGGCTGTCCCGATCGATCGAGTGAAAAGTACCAATTGCCCTGAGGATCGCGCCCATGCTCGGCGAGAAAGCTGGCACCATGTCCAGCAATCTTGAGCCAGTCACTTCGCTGTTCTACCCGATTGTAGAGCATGGAGAATGTCCACACTTGGCGATTCTGAAGCCAGATAAACTTATCTGTATCGTATACCTTGCCAGCTCGATCGAGACAAGTAAAATAGCCACCTTGCTCCCAATCGATCGAATTTTTCTCCCAAAATGGCAATACATCATTCAGCAGCGTATCTTTGTAAAGCTGTGCCAGTTCCTTAAAGTCGTAGTTCATGTTCTAAGAGTTGGGAGTTGGGAGTTCGGAGTTGGGATTGAAGAGTTCGGAACTGAGATAGCGCAAGCAACTCAATCCTGAAAATCCTGAAATCCTGAAAATCCTGATTGAAGTTTGGGAGTTTTGAGAATTAGTAACACTGATTTTCAAGCAGCGTTAGTGTTATAACTATTCACTATCCACCATCCACTATCCACCAATTTAAGTTGTCCAACGCTTATTTACTAGTATCTCATGGTAGTCGCGATCCGCGCCCACAGATAGCTATCGACCAATTAGCGGCTCGATTACGTTTGCACCTGGAACCAATTGCTCCAGGTAAATCACCAATATTAGTCGGTACAGCCCAACTAGAATTAGCAGCTAACCCACTACACTTACAAATTGATGAATTCGCACGTCAATGTAGAGAGATTGGAATTAGTCGGATCGTGATTCTACCGCTATTTCTAATTCCTGGCGTGCATGTCATGGAAGATATTCCCGCCGAGGTAATTCTGGCAACCGACAAGATTGGTGACTTGGTGAAATTAGTAGTTTTACCTTTTCTGGGTGAAGACTCTAACTTTGCCGATCTGTTCGAGGCGAACCGTTCGTCATTGCCGAGTCAGAGTATTATTTTGGCTCATGGTAGTCGAAAAATTGGGGGCAATGCGATCGTCGAGCAACTAGCCAATCGGCTAGATTTGACAGCAGCATATTGGTCTGTCACACCAAGTTTAGCTGATACAGTGGCTCAATTAGTCGCTACAGGTGCAACAGAAATCGGGATCTTACCTTACTTCCTATTTGCGGGTGGAATTACTGATGCGATCGAGAAATTGGTTTCGGAACTAGGAGCGCAGTATCCGCAGGTACAATTAAGATTGGGTGAATCAGTGGGGAATAGTCCAGAATTGGTTGGTACGATCGGGAATATCTTGTTTGTGCCAGAAATCGATGGGCAAACCCGCCTGCACCAGCAGTCTAGTTGAGTGTTGCGGAGATCTTTACCCCACCCTAGCCCTCCCCTTGGAAAGGGGAGGGGATAAGAAAGAAAGAAAATGAAACACGATCGATCTAAAAATTAGTGCAAGATCCAGATAGAAAGACAATTGGTAAAGTTTATTTAGTTGGTGCGGGGCCTGGAGATCCAGGATTATTAACGATTAAGGGTAAGATTTTATTAGAATCTGCTGATGTCGTGATTTATGATGCCTTGGTTAGTGCCGAAATCCTAGCGATAATCTCGCCTCATGCGGAGCAGATCGACGCGGGAAAGCGGATGGGCAGACATTCGCTATTGCAAAATGAAACCACCGAACTACTAATCGCCAAAGCTAGAGAACAGGCAATTGTGGTGCGGCTCAAGGGTGGAGATCCATTTATCTTTGGGCGTGGTGGCGAAGAAATGGAAGATTTGATCGCAGCGGGGATCCCTGTCGAAGTTGTACCTGGAGTGACTTCAGGAATTGCGGCTCCAGCCTATGCTGGCATCCCCCTCACCCATCGTCATCATAGTTCTTCAGTTATTTTTGTAACTGGACACGAGATGGCTGGCAAATACCGTCCTGGGGTCAATTGGAGCGCGATCGCTCAAAGTGCTGAAACAATTGTGGTGTACATGGGCGTTCACAATCTCGATCGAATTACCCACGAATTGATTGCAGCAGGATTGGCAAGTGATACGCCGATTGCCTTAGTCCGTTGGGGCACCACGCCCAAGCAACAGGAACTAATCGCTACTCTAGCAACAGTAGTCGATCGAGTTGAGCTAGAGCAGTTTAGCGCGCCATCGATCGCCGTAATTGGCAATGTGGTGAAACTCCACGAGACATTGGGTAGTCTGTACACACCTAAATAATGTGAGTTCGGGATGAGAAAAACTGATTTGCTCCGCTCAAGCACCGCCCCGAACTAGAAGTGTCTCGACGCTAACTTTTCAAAATGTGCTTGAGTCTGATGCAGAAATACTTGGCGACTATCAACTGCATTCGTCAGCGTCGGAACTAGATTACGAGCTTGAAGTGCCATGTGCATTTGGAGATGGGCTACATAGTCACTCATTTCTTCACCTGCGGCTAGTTGAGCCGAGCGGTTAGTTTGTGCGAAATTATTTTCTATCACCGATCTCTCTTAAAAATTAAGGGTTGGTATCTATAGATGCAAATCTATCACACCCGATCGGCTTCAACTGGAGTGGCGCAACGAAGGTTAACAAATTTCGACAGATTCCGCCGTCCACCACTAGTACTCTATGGACACACAACGTAATCTATTGCTAGATTGAAGTGGGGACGATACACAAAATCCCAATCCTATCTTGATTTTTTGTATGAAGTGGCTAAAACATTATCTCGGTAAGGCAGTTATTATTGCTGTCGTGATTATCGGGATTAGGTTTACTCAAGAGTTGGAGGATTGGAGTAAGCTACTTCACTATCAACCATCGCCAGTGGTTGCCAGACTTGCAATAACTACAACGATGACGGATACCGCCCGTCGGTTGTTTTATGTCAATAATCCCACGATCGAAAGCCAAAAATTGTCACTCAATCTGTGCAAAAGTTCTGAGCATACGATCGTCCTCGGCTGCTATGTGCCGAGTAAAGGTATTTTTCTTCAGGAAGTGGTAGATCCCAGGCTACAAGGCGTAATGGAAGTAACCGCAGCCCATGAAATGCTCCATGTTGTCTATCAACGGATGACGATGTTGGAACAAACCCAAATTAATAAGCAGTTGCAATCGGCATTGGAAAAACTTCAGAATCCCCGCATCTTGAAGCTAGTAGAGACATATCGATCGCAAGACTCTCGATCGGTAGATAATGAACTGCACTCAATTTTGGGAACTGAAGTGCTCAACCTCAGCTCTGAGCTGGAAGAACATTACCGAAAATATTTTACAGATCGATCGACGATTGTATTGCTATCAGAAAAGTATGAGCGGGTATTCACGGCATTACGGAACAAGGCGAAAGTTCTAAATGTCCAATTGGGTGAGCGGAAATCAGCCCTAGAGCAATTAGCGGCGCAGGTAAAGCAAGAAGCTACATCAGTTGACGCAGAACGATCGAATCTCCAAAGTTCGATCTCTAGTAGTCCCCAAAGTGATTATAACTTGCGTGTCTCTAGCTTCAACGATCGAGTCAATGGTTACAATCAACTAGTCGCCAGACTCAGAGAGCAGACTGAGACTTACAACCAAATGGTTAACGAGCATAATTCGATCGCTCTAGAAGAAAAGTCCCTGGTTGAATCGTTAGAAAATAAATCTACGGAGCAAAGTGGGCGATAATTTAGAAGTATTTTGAGTGGCTGCGAAGATCTTTACCCCACCCCAGCCCTCCCCTTTCCAAGGGGAGGGAGCTAAAGCCCCCTTTCCAAGGGGGTTGGGGGTAAAGATCTCAACCGGAACTAGTTTTGAGTTGTCGGTATGTAGTCTCTAATCCCTAACCCCTGAAATCACATTGGATCGTCTGTCTACCATCGCCCAAAAGTTCTCTAAGTCCAGCCAAGTAAAAAATGTTCGTGCCTTTGGCAGTGGCAATATCAATGATACATTTCTCGTTACAGTAGCAGATGCTACCGAGCCGCATTTTGTGCTGCAACGGATCAATACCCACGTTTTTTTGCAGCCCGAACTGGTGATGCAGAACATGCGAATTTTCACGAACCACATTTGTGACAAGTTGGAGTCAGAAACAAGCAATCCCGAACGACGATGGACGGTACCACGAGTATTATTAACCACCGAGGGCAAAGATGGCTGGTTAGAATCCGATGATACCTATTGGCGGGCGATTAGTTTTATCGACGAATCAGAATCGATCGACGTTATCAAAGATATCGAACATGGGCGCGAAGTGGGCTATGCTCTGGGCAGATTTCACGCGCTGATCGGCGATCTCGATCCCACCCAATTAGCCGATACATTACCAGGGTTTCACATTACGCCCCAGTATCTCGAATACTATCATCGGGTATTACCAACCTACACAGGCGCGGTAAATTCTGAAGTAGACTACTGTCTCAGATTCGTTCGAGATCGGCAGGAATGGGCACGAGTTTTGGAAGACGCTAAAAGTGCTGGCAAGCTACCACTAAGACCGATTCACGGCGATCCTAAGGTCAACAACGTGATGATCTGCACTACGACTCAACGGGCGATCGGGATTATCGATCTAGATACCGTTAAACCAGGGCTAGTTCACTATGATATCGGTGATTGTTTGCGATCGGGTTGCAATCCTCTCGGTGAAGAGACAAAAGATTGGGAACAGGTTTATTTTGATACGCAAATGTGTCGATCGATTCTCCAGGGCTATCTGTCTCAAGCGAGTGGTTTCCTAACCGATTATGACTATGAATATCTGTTTGATGGGATTCGATTAATTGCCTTTGAATTGGGCTTGCGCTTTTTTACCGATCATTTAGCTGGCAACGTGTATTTTAAAGTTAAATATCCCACCCACAATCTCGATCGAGCCTTGGTGCAATTCAAACTAACCGCAAGTATCGAAGCTCAAGAACCAACTATTCGCAAAATCATTGAGGATCTGCGCCGATGATCGTTAATTTCGAGCTCCAACCATTTCCCACCGATATTAAGTCACCACAGATCGAAATTAATGGTCGAGTGAATAGAAAAGGTAATAATTTATCGATCGAGTATCAATTATTCGGCGATCTAAATGCCATCTCGATCGCGCCACCCGCAAGCTCACCCAGTCGTAAGTTTCACCTGTGGGAAACTACTTGCTTTGAGTTCTTTATTGGTATTCCTGGCGATCGCAATTATTGGGAATTTAATCTCTCCCCGTCTGGTGATTGGGCTGTATTTGCTCTCGATGATTATCGGCAGGGTTTACGTGATGACTTAGCATTTACATCATTACCATTTAAGATCGATCGCTATCCCAATTACATTACACTCAGTTTAGAATTTGACCTGAGTGAACTGATTTTAGCCGAACAGGATTTGGAGATGTCGGTGACAACGGTGATTAAGTCTAGTCAGAATGAGTTAAGTTATTGGGCAATCGCTCATGGTGGCAAAGAAGCTGATTTTCATCTGCGGGATAGTTTTGCTATTAACTTCTGATAGTTACAGATGCTCGATAAATTGCAATTAACAGAGTACAAACAAGCAATCGCCGAATCATACGATCTGCGAAGTCATCGCTATGAAGATAAAGCCTGTAGATTAAGTCGATCGTTAAAATTCAACAACCTCAGTATTTTATGAGCATTATTAGCGATCGAAAAAGATAGATGGTGAAACCTTGAAGAACTCACCTAGTGCTTTGGCCTGAGCTTTACTAATTCCGCGCTTGCCATAAATTGCTGTCTGCTCTTCAGGACTGCGGCTAATCACCAGGGATATTGCGGCGGAGACCCGATCGCGAGGTAAAATAAAGCCAAGCCCATCGCATACTCCCCATCTCGCAAGTTTAGGAACTCTTAATCGTAATGTCATTTTCTAAAATCTTAATTGCCAATCGGGGCGAAATCGCTCTGAGAATCATTCGTACCTGTGGCGAGATGGGGATTGGGACAGTCGCCGTGCATTCAACGATCGATCGAAAAGCTCTGCATGTGCAACTAGCTGATGAGGCGGTGTGTATCGGCGAACCGATTGGTAGTAAAAGTTATCTAAATATTCCGAATATCATCTCGGCGGCATTGACTCGCAATGCGACTGCGATTCACCCAGGCTATGGATTTCTGGCTGAGAATGCTCGGTTTGCCGAAATATGTGCAGATCATCATTTGACATTTATTGGCCCCTCTCCAGAGGCAATGCGGGCGATGGGGGATAAGTCTACTGCCAAGGAGACGATGAAACGGGTGGGTGTGCCGACGGTACCTGGCAGCGATGGACTCCTTGCCGATGCCGAAGAAGCCCTAAAAGTCTCTGGCGAAATCGGCTATCCGGTGATGCTCAAAGCTACCGCTGGTGGTGGTGGGCGGGGGATGCGATTGGTACATGAGGAGGCGGATTTGGTACGCTTATATCATGCTGCTCAGGGTGAAGCGCAAGCTGCATTTGGTAACGGTGGCGTATATGTGGAGAAATTTATTGAGTGTCCGCGCCATATTGAGTTTCAGATTTTAGCTGATAACTATGGCAATGTGATTTATCTGGGTGAGCGGGATTGCTCGATCCAGCGTCGGCACCAGAAACTGCTTGAAGAAGCTCCCAGTCCAGCACTAAGTCCGGCACTCCGCAAGAAAATGGGGGCAGCAGCGATCGCAGCGGCTAGGTCGATCGACTATTCTGGAGTCGGGACGGTGGAATTTTTGCTCGACAAGCATGGGGATTTCTACTTTATGGAGATGAATACGCGGATTCAAGTCGAGCATCCGGTGACGGAAATGATTACCGGATTGGACTTGATCGCCGAGCAGATTCGGGTCGCTCAGGGTGAAAAGCTCTCTCTGACTCAGGAGCAAGTCACATTGAAGGGGCATTCGATCGAGTGTCGGGTCAATGCCGAAGATCCCAACCACAATTTTCGCCCCTGTCCAGGTAGAATCACTGGTTATCTGGCTCCAGGTGGCCCAGGGGTGCGGATTGATTCCCATGTGTATACTGATTATGAGATTCCACCTTTTTACGACTCCCTGATTGGCAAATTAATCGTCTGGGGTGTCGATCGAGATATGGCGATCCGGCGGATGCGGCGGGCATTACGAGAATATGCGATTACAGGTGTCCCGACCACGATCGATTTTCATCAGCGCATTCTCGAACATCCTGATTTTATTAGGGGTGAAGTATATACCAACTTCGTCGAATTGATGATGGCGGAAGATAGTTGAAAGTTGATAGTTGAAAGCGAGGTTTTTAGGATGGGGATTTAGACCCCTAATTTTCGTTAAACAGTTTAAAGTATTTTTACTTCGGTCATATATAGTCCGTGAACAGTGACTACTCTACTAGCTTAATTTTCAACTTTCAACTTTTATTTAGGTCTTGCTAATTCTTCTTTTAGTAAGATTTCATAGATTCCTGCTAATTGAGATGTCATGCTATTGGTCTCGATCCCGTAGCCCAAGCTAGTCCAAGTCTTGGATAGCCGCTTGCGTACTTTCTCCAGTTTGCCAGCTTTTAATAACTCTGGAACATTCATATTCCAAGCTTCAGGATCGCTGAGCCAAGCGTGAGTTACTTCATCTTGATACTGAGCTTCAAAACTATAGTCACACTGAAAAACAAACAAAATACAATCGCGCTGGGGGTGATATCTTTTGGAAAGTCGCTCCCAAGTGATATCGATCATCTGATATCGTCCGGCGGCAGTAGAACATTTATTCATATTAGGGCCATTGACAATCTTCACACACTCACCAGGATGACGACGGGGATTGTCAAAATGTTTGCCACCATACAGCAATGTGTAGGGGCGGGCATCATTTGACTCACTCTTGGAAATCATCCGCATCAAGGCTCGAATATAGGGGTCGCCATCAGTCATTGCCAATGGCAGGGCGATCGAGTTTTCGTCGGGGATATGTGGTTTCTCGACATTCAAATATTCGGAGATCTGTGGTGGCGATAGTCGATCGCCGCGAGAGATTAAACCGATCGATAAGATACAACAGAGGGCGATGTAAGTCGTTCTCAAACGTTTTTGTTGACGTTTATCCATGCAGGATTGGGGCGAAAGTGGAACCGTAACTAGTGGCTATCCATAGCTACACGCTGGCAAATAGATCTTCCCAACTTTTAGCGACTGCTGTGGGTTGACTGATGACTTCAAGCACCTTGTTTCGCGATCGACTATCGGTGAGTGACTCAACGCACACCTGAGCGACCTTTTGTCTGGGTATACTGCCATCAAAGAGGGTATCCGCGCCGGACATAACAATGGGATTGGAATTATCTTCGTTCTTGAGTCCGCCAGGACGCACGATCGTATAGTTAAGTCCGCTGGATTGAAGGTACTGCTCGGCTTGTTGCTTCCACCACAAAATCAACCAAAATAGATTGAGCGGATGGAAAAAATTGGATACACACAATGAGGAAACAAAGACAAACTGTTGGATGTCCTTGGATCTTGCCGCATCTACTAAATTTTTAGTGCCCTGATAATCTACCTGATAAGGGCCAGTCGGATCTAAACTAGGTTTGGCTCCCGTAGCGCAGAGAATTACTGTGCTGTCACCGATCGCTGTCACAATACTGCCAAGATTGAGGACATCACCAACAATTAATTCCACTTCTGCTGGTAAAATGGCTTGTGCCTTGGCGATATCTCGAACCATCGCCCGCACTGGAATCTGCCGATCGACTAGTTCTTGGACGATCCGTCGGCCTGTTTCGCCTGTCGCGCCTGCTACAAATGCTTTCATGAAGTTTTGATTACAATAGACGGTAAATCTCATTCTCTCACTACTTTAGATTGAATAGTTTAAAATTTCCGGTTTTCATCAGCTATCGCTTGTAAATATATCTAAGCAGTCAGCATACTAACGGGATAATAAAGGGGATGTCAGTAGAAACACTTGAGAAAAATAGCGTAAAAACAATTCCAGCTTTGATGAATTCTGAACTATCACCGCGAGATTTGGGATCGATCGATGCAGATCGGCTCCAACCATTCTGTTTTAGCTATCGCTTCACAGACGCGATGTTAATGGGCGCAGATGTCAAAACTGTGGGTAAATATTTGGATGCTCATCAGGGCTGGTTTACTAGGTGTGCTCATCCCATGACTGTCAAACAGATTGGCGCGAATGGCTACGATCTGACAATCGGCAAATTTGAGTCCTTTGGCTATGCTGTAGAGCCAAAAATCGGTCTAGAATTGTTGCCGCAGGAGAGTGCTGTTTATCGGATCCGCACTATTGAAGTCCCCGATTACACGCCACTGGGCTATGAAGTGAGTTTCAATGCCGAGATGCGGCTAGTCGAGACTGTGGACGGAGACAAGTTGGGCACTAAAGTAGACTGGGATCTCGATCTGCACGTTTACATCCACTTTCCCAAGTTTATCTACAAGCTACCGACTAAAGTGATTCAGGCAACCGGAAATAAAGTTTTGAAGCAAATTGTCAATCGGGTTTCACGTCAGTTGACTCACAAGGTTCAGGAAGATTTTCACGGCACTCTAGGCTTGAAAATTCCCAAGCGATAGAATTTTATTGACTTGCCCAGTGATTGGCAACCTCCAGAGCGGCTGCTACTACTCGAAAATGTTCATCGTGCTGGAGCTGGGCGATCGCAGCCTTTGTAGCTGGATTTTGGAGGCTTTGGAGGGCGATTGTTGCCCGCCAGCGATTGCGCCAGGATGGATCGTGACAGAGGGCTAGGAGTAATGGGAGTGCTTGGGCTTGGAATGGGGAAGTTAATAGAGATCCCAGGGCTAAAATCCCCACTTCTTTGACTGATTGGGTGTCATCGGCGATCGCAATTTCGGCAGTAGTTAGCAGTTCGGCATGGGAATTGGTATCGATCAGCAGTGGAATAATACTCTGACGCACCAGCCAGTTGTCAGTTTTTTTGAATAAATCTACCAGTAATGGGATTGCTCGATCGCCAAAATCGACGATCGCATTTGCCGCTTCACCCATCACACTGGGATCTTTGTCTGTGGTAATTACGGTTGCTAATAATTGAAATGAAGCTTCGACTTGGTAGTTGCCGAGTCCCATTACTGCCATCCGGCGGTGCATGAAGTCGCTGGAGTCTAGTAGACGAGCGAGGAGTGGTACTGCCAGATCGGCTGGAACCTGTGCTAGCCTGTCGAGTGCTGCTCTCTGGAGATCGATCGCGCTGCCACGCAAGTCTCGATCGATCTGCTCTAAATCTGGGGGTAATCGATCGGTATCAGACATGAAGTTGGTAAGTCAGGAACAGATATCTAGATTTTACCAAATCAAAATTAATCTAAACAACTAAAGCGATCGCCAAAATAGTATTCTTAAAACTATCCACGCCCGAGTTAATTGATATTTCTGCCTGATGGTCATCTATTTTGTCTTCTTGACGATTTCTGCTGCTACTTACGCGCTGTTTAGTCTGGGGCTAAATCTCCAGTGGGGGGTGACGGGACTGATTAATTTCGGGCATGTAGCGTTTATGGCGATCGGTGCGTACAGTACCGTGTTGCTGTCGATGCAGGGGGTGCCAATGCCGATCGCGGTGCTGATTGGGGCTGGTTTATCGGCACTATTGGGCTTATTAATTGGCTTCTCGACCCTGCGGCTGCGGGAAGATTATCTGGGGATTGTGATGATCGGGGTGTCAGAATTAGTCCGATTGGTGGCAAAAAATGAGGCTTGGCTGACCAAGGGCACTTTTGGGGTGCAGGGTTATCCGATTCCCTTTACTTGTCGGGAAGAGTATTCGCTCAATTTGTTATCGCTGACTTGTCCGGTTAATTCTCAGCCAGAGTATCCAGTCAAGATCTTCATGATTGTGTGGTTGACGGTGGTTTGTGGTTTGGCACTGTGGCGATTGTGGCTGTGGATACGAGCTGAAATATCGCGGGTGGTGGCTGGATCGATCGCGGGTATTTTTGTTTTAACAGTGTATGTTTGCGGAGCTTTATCGCTGTACACTTACGATCCACGCGCGGGCTTGATGCTATTGACCTTGACGACGTTGTTAGTAGTTTATGTCGGCTTAGAAAAATTGGTTCATTCCCCGTGGGGACGGGTACTCAAAGCAATTCGAGAGGATGAAGAAGTGCCTAGAGCATTGGGCAAGAATGTGTTTTGGTATAAGTTGCAGGCATTCATGCTGGGTGGATCGATCGCGGGCATCTCTGGGGCGTTTTACGCTTGGCAGTTTAGTGTTTTCCCTGACAATTTTGAACCGTTGGTTACTTTCAACGCCTGGATTATTATTATGCTTGGTGGAGCTGGAAATAATCTAGGGACGGTAATTGGCGCGGCGATATTTTGGGGTTACTATGAACTAACTCGGACTGATTTTTTCAAGGGGATATTTAATGCTTTACATCTGGATGATACTCAGCAGGGAGCCTTTCGGATCATGATTATTGGTTTGATTTTGATGTTGCTGATGGTATTGCGGCCCCAAGGTATTTTGGGTAAAAAAGAAGAATTAACACTAGGTAAGTAATTAATTTATAGGTTGGGTTGCGCGTCAGTATAGCCTACTGGATGTAGAGCAAAACCCAACGTACACAACTATTACCTCAACTGAGAAATGCTGCGTAGTATTGTCGATAGTATAGGTACCAAGTTGGTTCTATTTGCTTGAATCTCCACTCTTCTCTGATACTACGTTTTTCAAATAGTTCTGTATTGGCAAGTCGATCCAAAGAAACCTGCTCTAGCAAATCATTTTTAATCGGAGTCTCAGAAAAAACGTACCCCTTTTCTTCAATGAAAACATCTACACCAAGAGTTTCAACCTCATCAACCTTGAACAGAATTGGCGAACCTTGGAAAAAGTTAGAGTTACTAAGAGACTTTGCATATCCTTGCTCTACCCCTTGAACATTAGCTTCTTTCAATACTTTCAGGGCTATTTTACAACTATTAAAGCTCTCGCCAGTATTCTCTTTGCTAGATCCTAATTCCGTCTCTTTGAGGGATTTACATTCCTTAATTATACTATTTATTACTGACTTATTTTTTTGAAAACTTTCTACTATTTTATCATCAGAGGTAAGTCCTGATAATTTAACAATGCCACATCCATCCATCAGCAGACACAATAATATAGTTAACGTTGATTTTACGGAAATATTAAATATGCTCACTAATAATTAAATAGATATTAATAATTATTGTATAATACTTTAATAAATTCGTAGGTTGGGTTGCGCGGAGCAAAACCCAACGCACACAACAACACCTTAAAAGTGTTGGGTTTCCTTCGTCAACCCAACCTACAAATTCTCCCAGCTTTCAACTCCCAACTCTCCCATGTCAAACCAATACATACCAATGTCTACTCAACCATTACTTTCAGCGCAGGGATTGTGCAAAACTTTTGGTGGAGTGAAGGCTGTCCAGCAGGCAGGAATTGAAGTAGCGGCGGGAAGTATTACAGGGCTAATTGGCCCGAATGGAGCGGGAAAAACTACGTTCTTTAACTTATTATCTAATTTTATTCGGGCTGATGCTGGGCAGATTGAGTTAAATGGAGAGAAGATTCATCATTTGCAATCACATCAAATTGCCAGATTGGGGATGATCCGCACATTTCAAGTTGCTAAAGCTCTCTCTCGGATGTCGGTATTGGAAAATATGCTGCTGGGGGCTAGAGATCGGGCGGGTGAGAAAATTTGGGAAGTACTGTTGCAGCCGAAGCTGGTGCAGGCGCAGCAGCGGGAATTGAAGGATAAGGCAATGTCGATTTTGGAATCGGTGGGGTTGAGTGCGAAGGCGAATGATTATGCGGGGGGACTGTCGGGGGGACAGCGGAAGTTGCTGGAAATCGGACGAGCGTTGATGGCGGATCCGAAGTTGATATTATTGGATGAACCTGCGGCGGGGGTGAATCCTCGCTTGATTGAGGATATTTGTGGTCACATTCTCAATTGGCGCAAGGAGGGGCTAACTTTTTTGATCATCGAGCATAATATGGATGTCGTCATGACTTTATGCGATCGAGTGTGGGTATTGGCAGAAGGAACTAATCTCGTGGATGGTACGCCAACTAAGGTGCAGAACGATCCGAGGGTAATCGAGGCTTATTTGGGGATTGATTGATTTAAAACTTGTTTAAATGCCTAAACACTAGACCTCTTGCATGAATATCAAATCATAGTGTTTTAGTTATTAGTTGTCAGTTACTAGTTATTAGCAATATGACTTGTAGATTCTAATTAACTAGTCAAAATATGAGCAGTTTTGGATTCACGCAAGAGGTCTACTACATGAAATCAGGCACAAAGCCATGCCTCATTCTAGAGATCCAGCTATCAACTCTCAACTATTCTCCAAATCCTCACAGTTTCCTCAAGTTTGTCCGCTAGGATATTGTCCAAGTAGTTGAGTTCCTAGATTGTTTCGTCAAGCGCAGACATCGAACCTTCACAATTGGCAATCGCACGGCAAAGGAATCTAACATCATGATTGAAAATATTAATTTTCGGACAGGAATTAGCGCATCAATCCTACGGGCAGCTCAAGTAGCTTTAGCAGAAATCCCCCACAAATTTCATATAGTCAATCGTCAGCATCACCCTTCAAAACCTCAAGCTCCGACCCGAATCTTGGAGCGAGATCGGGGTTTAGTTAGTGCAAAATTATTGGGTGTCGATCCCCAAACATGGGTTTCTGGTGCAGATCTGGAGTTCGATCCACGTCAATGGTTGCTCTTGGGAAATCCACAGTTGGCGAACTTGGTGACAAAGACAATTGGCGATGACTGGATCGACCATTTAGATCGCCTTCAGCAGCTAGCACCGCTCGCGGAAGATCCGTTGCTCCAATCGCGGTGGCGGGCGGTTAAACAGATAAATAAGCAGGCTCTAGCTAGCTATTTGGAACGATCGCAGGGAGTCAAAATCAATGTCTCGTCGCTATTCGATCTTCAGCTTCAACCGATTGTCGAACATCAGCGACAATTATTGAATATTTTGCATATTATTACGCTGTTTAATCAGATTAAGCAGCAGCCTGGGATCAGTATTATGCCCCGCACGTTTATCTTTGGAGATTTGGGCGAAATTGAACCAAGTGCATCCGATCTAGATTGCCAATCGCAACCGAATACCAGTCGCGAGATTATTAGCTTAATTCAGTCGCTGGCACAAACTTTGGCGCAGGATCCCGATGTCAACGGGAAATTGCAGGTAGTCTATGTGCCGAACTCGGCGGGGTTGACAAGCCAGATGTATGCGGCGGCGGATCTGACTCAAGAAATTGCAGCAGCAGCAGTTGAAGATGTCGATTTGAGTCGGGCGAAAGCGGCAGTTAATGGTGTATTGTCGATCGGTAGTTTGGGCAAAACTAATTATTGGTTGCAGCAAGCAGTGGGCGAGGAAAATTACTTCTGCTTTGGCTTGCCAATTCCAGAAATAAATTTATTTAAGGAATATGGTTATGATCCTTATAACTATTACAAGCATTATCCAGAAATTCGGCAGGCGATCGATTGTTTATTAACTGGCTACTTTACACCAGAACATCCGACCCTGTGTCAATCTTTGCTCGATACACTCTTCGGTACCGACGAGCAGATGATCTTAGCTGATTATATTTTCTATATCGCTTGTCAAGCACGAGTGAGTGCTACTTATCGACAACGATCGATGTGGACAAAGATGTCAATCTTGAACGTCGCTGGGGTAGGATAGAGAAAGATCGAAGTTGTGGGAAGTTAGGAGTGTTGAGAGTTGATGAAAAACATCACCTCGTCGAAGATATCGATCGGGTTTGTGGTTGCGCTGGTAGTAATAATCATTAATGTAGTTGTTGCCAATCGAAGTATCCAGAAGATTGCGGCTAATAATCGATCGATCGATCGGATTCACGATAGCGTGATGAAGATTAACTCACCCCAGGAGCGGCTTCGCCAACGATTGCAAGCTGAGTCGATTCAGAGCCTAGAAGACACCAAAATTGCGGTTGAATTTTCCGGCTTATTAGACTTAATATTGCTGGTATTTCTTTACGGGCTAGTAAACTGGGATATCACCAAAAAACACCAGGCTGAATCAACGCTGCTAAGTTCGGTGGCTGAATTTGAAGAACTATATCACAGTGCGCCCTGCGGTTATCATTCTCTAGATCTAACTGGGAAAATCATCAGAATTAACCGCACCGAACTGAAGATGTTGGGCTATGAAGAAGCCGAAATTTTGGGTAAAAATATTGCAGATTCGATCGCACCTGCGAGTATTGAAGCTTTGCATAAAAGTTTGTCACTACTAAAGACCCGTGGCTGGATTCATGATGTTGAGTTTGAAATGATCCGCAAAGATGGTGGCATTGTCCCAGTCAGTGCCACCGTGGTGGCAGTTCATAATGCTCAAGGTGATTATCTCGGTTCACGGGCAACAGTGATTGATATTAGCGATCGTATAAAGTCGCGCAAACAAGCTCGGCTATCGGCGGAAATCTCCCAAAAGATTCGGCAATCGTTGCAGTTAGATGAAATTCTGCAAACGGCGGTAGAAGAAGTCCAGAAACTATTGGAGGTCGATCGAGTTCTGATTTTTCGATTTGAGCGGGATGGATCTGGTAAAGTAGTCCAGGAAAAAGTTTTACCTGGCTATCCGGTAGTGATGGGTAGCAAGATTATCGATCCTTGTTTCGATCTCAGTTATCACGATCGATATCAACAGGGTCGAGTCTATAATATTGCTGATGTTACTCAAGCTGGATTCGCACCTTGTTATGTCGAATTTTTGCAGCAGTTTGATGTTAAAGCTAGTGCGATCGTGCCAATCTATTTGCGCGATCGATTGTGGGGACTATCGATCGTTCACCACTGCCAATCGCCACGGGAATGGCAACCAAAAGAGGTGGAAACTCTGTCCCAAATTTCCGCTCAAATTGGGATTGCTCTTGCCCAAGCGCAACTACTCGAACAAGAACAACTTCAGCGGCAAGAACTGACCCGATCGAATGCTGAATTGGAGCAATTCGCCCATATTGCTTCTCACGATTTGCAAGAACCGCTGCGGATGGTGATTAGTTATTTGCAACTACTAGAACGTCGCTATCAGGGCAAACTCGATCGGGATGCGGATGAATTTATCGGCTATGCGATCGATGGTGCGGTGCGGATGCAAACTCTGATTCAGGCATTACTCAGCTATGCCCGCGTTAGCAGCCGCAAGCAGCCCTTTGGAGAGGTTGACTGCGAAATTGTATTCCAAGATGCAATCTCCAACCTCCACGTCGCGATTAGGGACAGTGGAGCGATCGTTTCTCACGATCCATTGCCAGCAGTTTGGGGGGATGCCACTCAATTGACTCAGGTATTTCAAAATTTGATTGGCAACGCAATCAAATTTCGGCGGGAATCACCACCCAAAATTCATGTTAGTGTCCAGCCTGTCCAGCTAGAAACTGACGATCTCAAGCCCATGACATCAACCCAGCTCACCATCGATCTCAACTTGTCCTCGACAACAGAGACAATTGCCGCCCCAACTGCTTGGTGCTTTGCTGTTGCCGATGATGGGATCGGGATTGAGTCGCAATATCTGGAGCGAATTTTTGCCATCTTTCAACGGTTACATACGCGAGTCACGTACCCAGGTACAGGGATCGGATTAGCCATCTGCAAAAAGATCGTCGAACGTCATGGTGGTACAATCTGGGTAGAATCTAACCCCGTAGTATCTGAATCACCATTGTCACAATCTTTATCTGTGAAACCGGAATCTTATGGGTCGGTATTCTACTTTACAATCCCCGCGATAAGTAGTACTTCCACTCAATATGCCAACAAACAGCCGCACAATTGAAATTTTATTGGTCGAGGACAATCCTGGTGATGTCAATCTCACCCGAATTGCCCTGGCAGATCGAGAAATCAATGTTAACTTAAGTGTGGTAACTGATGGTGTCGAAGCAATGAATTTTCTCCATCGTCAGGGCGAATATCTTCATGCTATTCATCCCGATTTGATTTTGCTAGATTGGAATTTGCCCCGCAAGGATGGACGGGAAGTATTAATTGAGATTAAAGCCGATGAAAGACTTCAGCGCATCCCCATTGTTGTCCTCACCACTTCTGAAGCTGAAGAAGATATTCTCAAGGCATACAATCTTCACGCCAACTGCTATATTACCAAGCCCGTAGATTTTGATAAATTTGTCCAGATCGTTCAGTCGATCGAGGATTTTTGGTTTAATATCGTTCAATTACCACCAGGGTAGGGGCATGGGGCGTGGGGCATGGGAGTACGGGAGCATCGAACGATTAGAACTATTAATTACTAGAATATCAAACCACCAAATTATCATTCGCCTAAAGCCTAAAGCCTAAAACCTAAAGCCTAAGATGATTACTGTTCTGAACATTCTGCTTGTTGAAGACAATCCTGGTGATATTCGGCTATTACAGGAAATTTTGCGCGAAGTAAAAACAACTCGATGTCAGATTACACCAGTAATGACCCTAGCCGCAGCGATCGAACAATTGTCGCTCACAACCCCTCATCCTTCCCACACTCCCCACACCTCCCACACCCCCCACCCCCAAGCCCCCACGCTCCCACGCTACGCTCCCGCGCCCCCAAGCCCCCAAGCCCCCACGCCCACCCTCCCCCACTTCGACATCATCCTAGTCGATCTATCCCTACCAGATAGCCAGGGAATCGACTCTTTTCTAGCTTTGCGCGATCGATCTCAGAATATTCCGATTGTCGTGCTGACTGGCTCAGACGACCAGAATCTGGCGATTTTAGCGATGCAGCAGGGGGCACAAGATTACCTCATCAAAGGACAGGTCGATAGTAATTTATTGCTAAGATCGATTCGATATGCGATCGAGCGCGAACGTACAGAAACAGCTCTAAGACAAGCCAAAATCGAACTAGAACAGCGAGTAATCGAGCGCACTTGCGATCTCCAACAAACACAAGATAGCTTACACGACGCGCTCCAGAAAGTGAATTTTCACTTTGAAAATTCACCGTTAGCAGCAATCGAATGGGATCGAGATTTTCGAGTAAGTAGATGGTCGGCAACCGCAGAACGAATTTTTGGCTGGTCATCATCGCAAATATTGGGAAAAAGACCAGATGACTGGAAATTTGTAGTCGAGGAAGATGCCGCACGAATCGCTCAAGTGATGAGTCGATTTATTACTGGTAGCGAGACTAGCAATGTCACGATCAATCGTAACTATTGTCAAGATGGAACGATCGTCAATTGTGAGTGGTACAATTCGGTTTTGCTAGATGAAAATGGTCGAATGGAATCAGTTTTCTCATTAGCATTAGATGTGACTCATCGGCATCAAGTCGAAAAAATGAAGAATGAGTTTATTTCTATTGTTAGTCATGAATTGCGAACGCCACTAACGTCTATTTATGGTTCACTCAAGCTATTGGATAGTGGTTTACTCATGCAAGAGCCAGAAAAGGAAAAACGACTGCTCACGATCGCCGTAGATAGTACCGATCGACTGATGCGGCTGGTAAATGATATTCTAGATATCGAACGGATCGAAAGTGGTACCGTGAAAATGGTCAAAGCTGTATGCGAGGTGTCTGAGTTGATGTCAAAAGTAGTCGATGAGATCGAACCATTAGCCGATAGTGCTGGAATTAAACTGAGTATCAGCAATTCGGGGGGAAATGTGTGGGTGGATATCGATCGGATGATTCAAACTTTTACCAATCTAATTGGCAATGCAATTAAGTTTTCACCCAGAGGCAGTACTATTTGGTTTACAGCTAGTAAACAAGCTGGTCAAATGTTATTTCAAGTTCGCGACAGGGGACGGGGAATTCCACCAGATAAACTAGCAACTATTTTTGAAAGATTTCAGCAGGTAGATGCTTCGGATGCGCGAAGTGGTGAAGGAACAGGTTTGGGTTTAGCCATCTGTCGGAGCATTGTCGAGCAACATGGTGGACATCTCTGGGTCGAGAGTGTTCTGGGCGAAGGCAGCACATTTTCATGTATTTTAGCTCGTTCGCCAGCGAATAATGATAGTCAACCAGCTAATTATCTGTGGAACTATTCCACCCAACAAAAAAATTAAATATTTGGATCTTCTTATCTTTTCACACCGATGAACTTTACCGAAATCACCGTAACTGAATTAGCAACAAAACTAGCCGATCGAGACCGACAATATCAATTTGTCGATGTGCGCGAACAACGAGAATTAGAGCTTGCGGCTTTACCAAAATTTATTCATCTTCCCCTGAGCGAACATGCCGAGTGGTCGTTAGAAATTCATACAAAATTAGATAAAGATGCCGAAACATTTGTATTGTGTCATCATGGCATTCGATCGGCTCAAATGTGTCAATGGCTAATCGCTCAAGGTTTCACTCAAGTTAGCAATGTGATTGGGGGGATTGATGCCTATAGCGATCTGGTCGATCGGAGTTTACCAAAGTATTAGGAATTAGCGTAGATTTAGGGCGGGCACAAGACCACGCCCCTACACAAGTTACCTGTAGGGGAACCCCAGAATGAAAACGCCGCTCGTTGGTACCCGAAGGTCTACGCTAATTCCTAATATCTTTATACTGGTGCAAGATACGAGTAGATTCTGGCCGATCGAGCCAAACAGATCTAAAATAAAGATCGAATAGATCCCCAAATCTCAAGATTCTCCATCATGCTAAAACAACCCACCGTCCAGCCCAAATTAGTTGTGACCAGATTTGGCTTTAATCGTTTTGCAGAGCGGCTTAATGGCAGAGCAGCAATGATTGGATTTGCTGCCTTGGTCATCATCGAATTCTTGACCGGACAAAGCCCGTTCGCGCTAGTGGGCATCCACTTCAATTAGGACACACGAAACTGTTCGGCGATCTTCAGCGATTATTTAGTGCTGAATTTGGGCACAATTATTAGAGCTACTTACGAGTATTGGCCAATTTTTAGGTAGGAGCCGATCGATCCCCCAGACTAAAACGGTAAAATGGGTCTATGGTTTCCATTGCCTTGCTTCTCAATCCACCAATCCTAGTTTCAATCCCCCTAAATGAACGCGATCTTCCCACCTGTGTTGAAACGACTTTATCGCAAAGAACCTATCTCTAGCTTTCTGATCGTTGTTGGTGCCGTTGATGCTGTCCTCGGTGGCGTAAATGGGATTGGAACACTGATGATTTTGGGCTTGCTGACTTCAGGGCTATCGCTCGGCTATCGCTGGTGGTGTATCCAGCAAGCTGAGACTAAGCTGGATTTCAATCCCAAGCAGCGATATCTCCCGCCCAGTTCTAATCCACTACCCAATTTAGACAGAAGAGATCGCCGTGAGTAATAATCCGTCTTGGACGACTGAAGCTGAAGCCAAGCTCAAAGAGATTCCCTTTTTTGTGCGTCCGGCTGCTCGGAAGAAAATCGAAAAATTTGCTCAGGAGAAGGGCGTGAGCGAGATTACTGTCGAGATTTACGATTTAGCTAAAAAGCAATTTGGTTAAGAAGATCGAGCGGTTCTAATGATCGTGCTTGAGTTCTTTTTAGTTGATGCGGAGATCTCTACCCCACCCTAACCCTCGTGCTTGAGTTCTTTTGAGTTGATGCGTAGATCTCTACCCCACCCTAACCCTCCCCTTGGAAAGGGGAGGGGACAAGAGTCCCGCTGTTCAAGGGGAAATTCATTCCATATTAAGTCGAAGGTAGTCAACGATAACTCAGCTCCTCCCCTTTCTAAGGCTACCGTGTATACACAAGTCGAGAATCTGGTGAATACTCGATCGATTCGCCCCCCAGCCCCCAATTCTGGGGGAGCCAATCTCTGGAAAGTCCCCCAGAATTGGGGGATTTAGGGGGCAATTAACCTAGAAACGAAG
>JANXVE010000135.1 GCA_025351825.1 Chamaesiphon sp. 341R_metabat_111
TGACAAGTGGGGCAGGACGTGTACCTCACTATAAAACGCCGTAGAGGGAAAGAAGGAGTACCTTGAAGGAAGGTCTTGATATCCTTAACGGGACTCAGATGCCTACAACATACCGCTTGCGGTTGGTGTAGGAGCGTCACAAAAGCGGCGTTTTTATTCAGGGAGAACCCCCGAATAAAAAAACGGCAAGACAGTCGGGTTTGTGTATTAGCACTAGTTCTATTGCTTTAATGAGAAGCAGGGGTCTAAATCTCCCACCTTTAGGTGGACTGTTTTTAGGGTGGGGTTGCAATCCCCACCCTAAAAACCCAATTCTCAACTCTCAATTCTCAATTCTCAATTAATTTAATCTCCTTGGCGGATGTGATAATACAGCCTATACCAGAGATTTGCCAAATGTACTTAACATTTTACCTAGTTTCTGAATTACGCCTTTAAATCCGCGTCCGGCGGTTGCGGCTGTGGCGGTTGTTAGATCGCCAATTTGAACTAATTTCTGGCTGAGATCGGCAGCTTTTAATTTATCTCCGTTGAGAAGCTGTTTGAGATCTTTGAGTTCGATTGCGATCGCTTTGAGACTTGGATCTTCAGATTTATGCAGAATTTCATACCAGATATCGATCGAGGTCGTGGCATGTTTGAGATCGATTTTCTTAGGCTTTTGTTCGAGGATATCTACAACTGCATCTAATCCTTCAAGATACTCTAGATCCTCTGCTTTTGACAGAGAGCGACTGATTTTATTTAGCTGCTTGCCCAGGTGTTGTAGTGGCGTTTTCAATCCTGGTTCGGATTGAGTAGCCATCTCAATCGTTTTTTCGCCCAGATGACCGATTAATTCACCTAGCTCATGTCCGCTCGGCTCTTTTTGCTTCAAGAGTTTTTGGAGTTCTTTGAGCATAGTCGCGATTTGTTTTGCCTCTGGCTGCTTGAGTTTTTGAAGCGAGCCGTGCATTTCATCGATCGCTTTCAGTGCGGCATCAGGATCTATCGCACTAATTTCACCCTTGAGTAATTGGGATAGCAACTCCAATTTTTGGGCGGGTTCACGATCGTCAATAGGTTCTGGATGTGCCGATTTAGGAGATTTGTCGGCTTTTTTCGGCTTCTCTTCGGTTTTGTGGCTTTCTACCTGTTCGGCATCTTTAATCCCCAAAGAGTCCTCTTGAGTTGATTCGCGCTTGTCCTGAATTTGTCGTTGGCTAGCCATGATGTAGATCCTCGATCGGTAATTAATACTCACCTTACAAAGCTTTTGCTGACATTTCATCATCCGAAAGGGGTAGGGATCGCTCGTCCATTCGAGGGACTGGTGAATAGATGTCGTTCGAGCATCATCAAATAATCAGGATCTGTCTTGGCTAATTGCCACACTTGATGAAAAATTTTGGCAGATTCGGCTTTAATTGGATCTTCCTGCTTTTATTTTTATTAATAACAATCACAGAGTGGAGTTTAATCTGTCTAAAGAGAGACATTAGATCTCCCTCTTGAGAGAGAAGCCAGTTTGCATTTTGATTGGCTAGGATACTCAAATATCAAAATCTAACTCCAAATGAAACTCAAACCGATCGAACAACAAGTTGTTGCCGTCGTTGGAGCATCCAGTGGCATTGGGCGAGAAACTGCGCTCCAGTTTGCCAAGCGCAACGCCAAGGTAGTCGTCTCGGCTCGGACTGTATCGGGATTGGCATCATTGGTTGACGAAATTAGAGCGAGTGGGGGCGATGCGATCGCGATTCCTGCCGATGTCGCCGAATTTGAGCAGGTAAAAAGTATTGCCGATAAAACGATCGAACACTATGGACGGCTGGACACTTGGGTACATGCTGCGGGAACGGCGATTATTGCTCCCTTCGAGCAAGTCACGCCGGAAGAGTTCAAGCGGACGATCGATGTAAATTTGATGGGCGCAGTTTATGGCGCGATGGTGGCGATGCCGCACCTGAGACAGACGGGACGGGGGGCATATATCGCTGTTTCTTCAGTGGAAGCTCGTCGCTCGATGCCATTGCAATCGGCTTACTCAGCCTCAAAACACGGGATGGAAGGCTTTCTCGACTCATTGCGATCGGAACTAAAGCATGAAGGGTTTCCGATTAGTATTACCAATATCATGCCCTCGGTCATCAATACTCCGTTTTACAATAAAGCGCGGACAAAATTGGGGGTGATGCCGACGGGAATCCCACCCTACTATCAGCCCAGTTTGGTGGCTGAAGCGATCTTACATACTGCCGAAAATCCTACCCGCGATCTGATTGTGGGTGATGTCGGGCGGGTAGTTGACTTGCTCCAAAAGATCGCTCCAGATCTTACTGATACCCTCGTGGGTGCCATTGCCATACCAGGACAGCGCACCGAGCGAATCAAAGCCGCAGATGACCCCAATAATCTATTTGAACCGATCGAAGGATACGACACCACGACAGGGGATTTTACCGACAAGACTATCCCCAGTTTCTTGGATTGGTTCTATTTCCATCCGGCGGTTAAATGGAGCACCGCTGCTGGGTTGGGAGTATTGGCAACGATCGCCGCCAATATTATGAAGGAATAATCGCTCGTTTTGAGAATTAATTAGGAGGTAATTGAAATGGAATTGCGTGTGCCTAGTAGTGACAATTCATCTGACAAGCTCAGTGATAGTGAACGCTTGGGGTCGCTGATTGTGGGTGGGGCATTGGTATTGACGGGGTTGAGTCAACGTTCGTTACTGCGGAATTTGTTGACGGTTTCAGGTGGCAGTTTGGTGTATCACGGCGTAATGGGGGACAAAAGTTTGCAAAATAAATTGATGGAAGCAACTACTGGGCTAACAGCTAGCAGTCTGCGAGTTGAAAAGACAGTGACGATTCAAAATAAGTCACCCGAAGAGCTGTATACCTTCTGGCGCAACTTTGAGAATTTGCCGACATTCATGAAAAATCTCCAATCAGTACGGATTGTCAATGAGACGCGATCGCATTGGGCGGCAAAGTCACCGATGGGTAACAGCATCGAGTGGGATGCGGAAATGTTAATTGACAGACCAAATGAGCTAATCACCTGGGCATCAGTTCCAGGTGCCGACGTGGCTAATTCTGGGTCGGTACGGTTTACGCCTGCCTATCCAGGGCGAGGCACCGAAGTCAAGCTGATACTGGAGTATAGCCCCCCTGGTGGCGCAATCACCGACGCGATCGCCAAGGTATTTAATGAAAGTCCCAAACAGCAAATTGGCGAAGATTTGCGCCACTTCAAGATGCTGATGGAAACAGGCGAAATTGCCACGATCGAGGGTCAATCGTCTGGACGACGGTAGAGGGGTGGGGTGTGGGGGTGTGGGAGCATGGGGGCATGGGGGCACGGGGGCATGGGAGCATGGGAGCACGGGAGGAAACTTAACTCTTTTCCCCCATCCTCCCACCCACCCCTATCCTCCCACCCACCACCATGCCCCCGCCCGTGCCCGATCGCTAATTACTAACTACGGAGAAATGACGATGAGAGCAGTTTGCTGGCAAGGTACCAATAAAGTCCAAGTTGAGACAGTCCCAGATCCCAAGATTATCAATCCGCGTGATGCGATCGTCAAAATTACTAGCACGGCGATTTGTGGTTCCGATCTGCACCTATACAATGGCTTGAATCCCACGATGAAAAAGGGGGATATTGTCGGGCATGAATTTATGGGCGAAGTGGTTGAATTGGGTCGCAAGGTCAAAAATGTCAAAATTGGCGATCGAGTCGTCGTCCCATTTACGATCGCCTGTGGCTCGTGTTTCTTCTGCAATCGGCAGCTAACATCCCAGTGTGATAACTCTAATCCCAGTCCCTGGGGAGTCGAACAACTGATGGGGTATTCGCCATCGGGTTTATTTGGCTACTCGCATCTGACTGGTGGCTATGCTGGCGGACAGGCAGAATACGCCCGTGTGCCCTTCGCTGATGTGGGTTTGTTCAAGATCCCCGATGGACTGACTGACGAACAGGTGCTATTTCTGACTGATATCTTCCCGACTGGCTATATGGCAGCCGAAAACTGCGATATTCAGCCTGGGGATACCGTGGCGATTTGGGGTTGTGGCCCCGTGGGTCAATTTGCGATTCGGAGTGCCTTGATGCTGGGTGCCGATCGAGTAATTGCGATCGATCGCGTCCCCGAACGTCTCCAGATGGCGAAGCTCAGTGGGGCCATCACCCTCAATTATGAAGAAATCGAGGTTGGGGAAGCTTTGAAAGAAATGACGGGCGGACGGGGGCCAGATGCAGTGATGGATGCAGTGGGGATGGAAGCCCACGGCATGGGACTGGAAGGTTTTTATGACAAGACGATGCAAGCTCTCAAGCTCGAAACCGATCGTCCGAATGTCCTGCGCCAAGCGATTGTCGCTTGTCGCAAAGGTGGGACAGTCTCAGTTCCAGGTGTTTACACTGGGTTGGTAGACAAGATCCCGATGGGTGCGTTTATGAACAAGGGTTTGACCATGAAAACCGGACAAACCAACATTCATAAGTATCTGCCCAAATTACTCGAGCACATCCAGAATGGCGACATCGATCCCTCATTTGTAATCACTCACACGATGTCCATCGAGCAAGCCCCCCACGGTTACGAAATCTTCAAGCACAAACAAGAGAGCTGCATCAAGATCGTCCTCAAACCAGGCATGAATTAGGTTTTAGGCTTTAGGTTTTAGGCTTTAGGGGGATATATTGTAGTTTACCATCCCCAATCTCCCGCTCCCGACACCCAATTTTCAACTCCCAACATGAATTATCTAACGATTGCATCAACCTATCCCCACAGATCCATTGACGAATTAGGGGTAGGTTGGGTTTCATTCTTCAACCCAACATTTCTAGGGTGTTGGTATGTGAGTTGGGTTTTGCTCCGCGCAACCCAACCTACAAATTTTCTGGTCTGTAATTATGTCCAGTACAAAATTTTAGCATTGGGGAATCGGCGGGCTAATTCCCGATCGAAAAAGCCGCGCAACTCTTTCATCACATCTTTCTCATAGACATATTTAGTCCCACCAAATTTATTGCGCTTGGCTGTACGACTAGACTCTTCCATCTCTAGTTTGGTCTGAGGATACCATTTCAAGAGAGTTTCCTTGGAACCTGGCGTAAAGCGGTGCGAAATCAGCTCGAATGTCAGATCGCAATCAAAATCCAAGGCAGTCTCGATCGAGTCTAACAGTTGACCATAGTGCAATTGCCAATCCTCGTTGGCGTAGCCTCTCTCTTGGAGATTCGGCATAATCGGCGCAATTACCACCCCAACCGGATAGCCACCGCCACCGCGAACCGTAGGCAAAGCCAATTTTCGCAATGCTTGCAATCGTGCCTGCACGGTCGCCGTACCGCCCTCAAACCGCAGCGAAGCAGGTGCAGCATTGACACTAAACCGACAGCGGGTACGACCGTTGTGGGGCAAATCTAGCAGGGAATCGACTCCATCAAATTTGGACACCCAGCGCAAATATCCATCCTCGCGGGTACCAAAGTAGCGGATACATTCTGCCAGACTGCCTGTCAGATGCTCGATCCCTAGAGGATCTGTGTAGCAACTAACTTCAAAGCTGGTAGCTGCACCACTCCGCTCGTAAGCTGCCAAGTTTGCCAAAGTCTGCGGCAGATTGGCAAATGCCCGAATCACTGGCGGTCCCTGGAGACTACCTGCTAAATAACAGTACTGACAGTGCGCCGGACACCCTTCGGCGAGGTGAAATTGCCAATCGGCGGAAGGGGGGATCGGGCTGAGTTTGAAGCTGCTGGGAGGGGCTGTGACCACAGCTAGAGTGCGCTTGGCAATTTGATAGGTTTCGCGCTCATTCTCCCCCCGTAATCCAGTGATGCGGTTCTGGGTGAGGATTTTAATGGGTAAATTTAAGGACTCAATCCGCGCCAAAATTTGTTGTCCCCAAGGTTCGGCAATGGCAGCAGGGGTAAATAATACTTGCTCTGGCATCCACAGTTTAGTTTGGGGTAAAGATGCTAATTCGGGAAGTGTAGACTCAATTGCGACGGGCATCAATAATTATAATTTAGGCGATTTTTGTGAATACTTATAGTCTGACATTTATAGCCACGAACGATTAGAGATGAGACTTACGGATATCCTGACTCGCATTTGACTAATTTTGTAACTCCATCATTAGGAATACTTTGGATTTTCAAACATAGTACTTACGACAGAGTTCTTTCCCAACTAGCTTAGGTAAATTGGTAAGTAATTCAGCTAACGATTTAGTTCGGCAGTCCGAGATTTTTAGCTGACACCCGTCCAAAATCACACACTTAGTAAATAACGGAGTTCAACCTCATGAAAAAATCATCTTCAATCGCCCTCATCAGTGGTGGTGTTCTTGCTGGCATCGTTGCTCTTGCACCAATGACTCACCCCGTTGCCGCTCAAACAAATACCCCTGGTACAGGCACTACAGGTACTCAACAGCCCCGCACCACGACTACATCCGAACGCACCTACGAACGCGAACAGGACAATTCAGGTCTATGGGGACTAACTGGTTTAGTCGGTTTGGCAGGTTTATTGGGACGTAAAAAAGAAGAAGATCGCCCCGCACGTCGTGATGATACCCCTGTCTATCGCGATCCCAACGTTCGTTAGTTTTAGCAATACAGCAGGGATGAAAGATGAGTTACAACGGCGGTGAGATTTGTCACGTTTGAAACCGATCGATCCTGTTCGAGCGTGACGAATTCAATCGTCAGTAAAGTTCATGTATTCAATTTGATAGATGACTTCACCCAAAAAATCATCTTAGAATATAAGTAGTTTAATCATGTGCTTAACCGCACAGACAATACTATGAATAACGAAAATTCTGCAACAGCAAAAATGCCGTCGAGTGTAGCTGAATCTGCTGAAAAATCTGAGATTCCAACTGAGAATTCCTCCACGGTGAAAGTGGAAAGCAAAGATGAAGTCCAGCCTGTTTTTGGAGGTTATCGCGGCAATTTTAGCAAGCCAAAGACGATGACTGAAGCTTGCGCCACGATGAAAGAGGAAATCAAAGATGAAGCTAAACGGCTGGTTCCAGATTTAGGTAATCACCACTAGCAGACGATCGATGCCCAGGAGCAGCACCAGAATCACATGGAAACTAACCCTCAGTCCAAGCCACCTTTCTCAGAAAATAATGAAGATACCCCTGAAATTGGGGGCGGACTTCATGTGATTGAGTATTGGGCAGAAAAAACACTGTCGCCCCAAGGTGGAAAGCTGTGGCAAACGCTACTTCACAAAAGTGCTTGTCTATCTTGCTCTTGGGGAACTGGCGGACAAAAGGGTGGATTCACTGACGAAACGGGTGAAAAGCTCCAACGCTGTATGAAAAGTGTGGAGGCGATTTCTGCGGAAATTCAGCCAGGAATCCCGACACATTTTTTTGATGCAAATCCGATCGCCAGACTGCAACAATTGTCGTCTCTGGAAGCTGACAAGCTAGGTAGGTTGAGCTTTCCAGTGATTTTGCGATCGGGTAGTTCTCACTATGAGCGAATTTCTTGGGATGAGGTTTACGAAATTGCGACTACCGCATTTCGGCGAGATCCAGAGCGAATTGCCTCCTACAGTTCGGGGCGTGGCTCCAATGAAGCTGCATTTTTGCTGCAATTGATGATGCGGACACTTGGTTCTAATAATCTCGCAGATTGCTCTGATTTGTGCCATGCACCTTCGACTACCGCTCTGAATGAGATGTTTGGTACTAATACCTCGATCGTCAGTCTGGAAAGCTTGAAGGAGGCGGACTGTGTGGTATTGGCAGGGGCAAATTCACCATCCAATCACCCCCGCTTAATGAATGAGCTAATTAAGATCCGCGATAAAGGTGGCAAAGTAATTGTCATCAATCCCGTGATGGAAATCGGACTGGTAAAATTTGGCTCCCCCGCATTTCCCGTCAAATCCCTGATTCCTGGCTCGGATATTGCCTCACTCTATCTCCAACCGATTCCAGGTAGCGATGTCGCCTTATTTGTCGGCATTCAGAAAGCTCTCCTGGAGCAGGGTAGAATCGATCGAGCCTTCCTCGAGGCACATACCCAAGGCTGGGAAGCTATTCTCGCCCAAGCCCAAGCGACTGACTGGGAAACCATCACCACCACCTGCGGAGTCTCCAGATCGGAAATCGAAACCGCCGCCACCATTATCGGGACATCGCAGCGAGTCGTATTCGGCTGGGCGATGGGAATTACCCAACAAACTAACGGTGTCGATAACGTCTACAGTATTGCCAACACCGCTCTCGTCAGCGGCAATGCTGGCAAAATGGGAGCCGGAGTCATGCCTGTGCGGGGTCATTCCAACGTCCAAGGCTTTGGTTCTATGGGTGTGACGGTAAAGCTCAAAGCCGAG
The DNA here is from genome assembly GCA_025351825.1 of Chamaesiphon sp. 341R_metabat_111. Lineage (GTDB taxonomy): Bacteria > Cyanobacteriota > Cyanobacteriia > Cyanobacteriales > Chamaesiphonaceae > Chamaesiphon. The sequence goes on from JANXVE010000135.1 coordinate 8,372, forward strand.
ATTAGGCAAGCTTTGGAGCGGCTATTAGGGCGACCTCTGACCCTACCCAAGGGCTACCACACCCGCGATCTAATTGAAGCAGCCGAAGCAGAGAAAGTAGATAGTCTCCTCTGTGTCGGCGGCAATATCTATGGGGCTAACCCCGATTCAGCTCAAGCAAAACGCGCTTTAGCCAACATCGATACGATTATTTATCTGGCAACTAAGCCCAATATCGGCCACTTTCACGGACTCGCAAAAACCAACACAATTATCATTCCCGTGTTGAATCGGTTCGAGCATCCATATAAAACTACGACGGAATCTGGCAATAATTTTGTGCGCCTCAATGATGAAGGCAAAACCCATTTAAAAGGTGCCGATCTGGTGGGTGAAGTTGAATTTATTACTACGCTGGCACACAATTTACTCGGCGAAACTCCGATTCAATGGCGCAAATTGCAAGATCCTTACTATGTCCGGCAATTAATCGCTCAAACTATTCCAGGCTATGAGAAAATTGCCACTATCGATGAAACAAAAGAAGAGTTTACTATTTCTGGACGGATTGTAACTGAGCCTCATTTCAAAACACCATCGGGCAAAGCAAATATGTTTGCGACACCTTTGCCCCATCTTACTTTGCCAGAAGCTGAAGAATTTGGGATTGGGGCATCTACAAATAGCCTGATCCTCGCCCTGATGACGGGGCGCAGTTATTCCCAGCACAATACAGTCGTCTACAAAATTGACGATCATTATCGCGGGATGCCCCATCGCAACTGTATTTTAGTCAACCGAATCGACGCTGAAAAAATTGGTCTGGCTGCACACGATCGCGTGACAGTAAAAGGGGATGCAGGTAAACTAGAAAACGTAGAAATCATCTATGGTGCAGTGCGAGAAGGTGCAGCATTGATGTTCTACCCAGAAGTGAATGTGATTTTCAAAAGCCAAATTGAACCGCGAACGGGTACACCTGCTTACAAGCGCGTACCTGTAGCAATTTATCGAGATAACTAACTAACTAATATTGGAGATTCGATCGCATGGCAGCCCCAACACCTCTACACGGTACAGAACTAATTGATTGTGCCCAAGCAAGTGCTACACAAGGA